>JBBDNB010000017.1 GCA_040877935.1 Chitinophagales bacterium | reverse complement strand
AAGAGTACAAAAATCTCTATAAACAGCTGTTTTCTTTTTATAAAATTGATCCTGCGCAAATTTAAAATCACCAATTTTTTAATTATTAGATAGCACATATAGCTTGTGCTAACACTGATAACCCTAATTACCGTCCGGGCGGAAACATTATGTTAACAGTTTGTTAATAATTTGATAACATCGCCTGTTTAGTTTATCAGACTCATGATCATTGAAGAAAATTCTCGCTCAATCTACCATCTATGAACACATTACGCGTATTTTTACCACTCATCGCCGCTTCATTTCTAATGCTTTCTTGCGGAGGAGAAAATCCTCAGCAGAACCGTATTAATATACTGGGAGCCGGAGCTACCTTTCCCGCTCCGCTTGTAACTACATTTGCAGATGAATACAGGGATCTAACAAACAGACGAGTAACCGTGAATTACCAGTCGATTGGTTCAGGTGGTGGAATCCGCCAGTTTATGGAACAGACAGTAATGTTTGGAATGAGTGAAGCCTTTCTCTCAGAGGATGTGATGTCGAATATCGAAAGCAGTACCGGTGGTCGTGCCTTTAACATACCGATTACACTCGCTGATGTTGTTCCAACTTATAACCTTCCAAGTGTAGAGGAGAAACTTATATTTAATGGTCAGGTGCTGGCAGATATCTTTCTTGGAAACATAACAAGGTGGGATGATCCGGCCATTGTTGAATTGAATCCTGATGCAGATCTGCCCGACAGAAGCATTACTGTTATCCACCGTTCGGATGGATCGGGCACAACTAATGTTTGGACAAGCTATCTTACGCGTGTTTCAGACGAATGGAGAGAACAAGTAGGCTTTGCTACAAGTGTAAACTGGCCAGTAGGGATAGGCGGTAACGGGAACGAGGGAGTAGCCGGAGCGGTGCAAAATACGCCCGGGTCTTTAGGGTATAATAGCCTGACTTACGCGATACTGAATAATATGTCATACGCATCAGTGATCAACAGTTCAGGCAATGTTATTGAACCGAGTTATGAGGCAACGACAGCTGCGGCAGATATCGATCTTCCAGATGATACCCGAATCCTTTTTACAAATACACCTGCTGAAAACGGATACCCGATAGCCGGTTTTGCCTGGATGCTTGTTTATGAAAATCTTGATAAAAATAATGCAATTGAAACTCGTAACGAAGCTGAAGAACTAATCAGATTCTTGGTTTGGTGTATTACGGATGGACAGGATTTGTCTGAGCCCCTTGGGTTTGCGAGAATTCCTGACGCTGCACTTGAAAAGAATATACAGATGATCCGCCAAGTGAAGTGGAATGGAGAAAATCTTGGTGAAGAAATTCTGCAGGAAGAAGAACTGATCTGATCCCCAAATTTCAGGAAATAAGTAAAGCAGGATAAATTATCTGCAAAGCTGTAACTAAAATTTTGAAGAACGGAAAGCAGGTTAATGGGAAATGTAGATTCTGACAACGGCGTAAAATCAGGTTCAGCTGTTCAACCTGTAAAAAAGATCTACCTTTGGCTGGGCGACAGAATTTTTACCACTGTTGTTGTAGCTTTAGGAATTACAATCATTCTAATAACCCTCGGGATGGCGCTTGTTCTCTTCCTTGAGGGGGGCGCAGCACTCAAGGAATTCGGGTTATTTGGATTCATTTCAAACACAACATGGGATCCTGCCGTGCAACTGGTTTTTGGTGCATGGCCGTTCATATTGGGAACACTTGTCACCAGTATTCTTGCCCTGGCCATCTCTTTTTTTCCAGCAATAGCTGTGGCTATATTTTCTGCAGAATATGCAGCCGGTTGGCTTTCAGAAATTATAGACAATTTGATCCGGTTGATTGCCGCTATACCAAGTGTAGTGATTGGGATCTGGGGAATTTTTATCCTGGCCCCCTGGTTGCGTGATACGGTATATGAACCAATTTATTTTTGGACGGAAACAAACTACCCCGAATATCTATCCATCTTGGGAAATCCGATGGGATACGGAATGGCGACAGCCACCATTGTATTGGCCCTAATGATTTTGCCCTACACTACGGCTCTTGCCAAGGATGCCATCAAGGCGGTTCCAAAAGATCAAAGAGAGGCTTCATGGGCGCTTGGATCCACACGCTGGGAGGTAATACGAATGGCAGTGTTACCCTACGCCCGCGGAGGAATTATGGCAGGGGCTATTTTATCGCTCGGCCGTGCAATTGGTGAAACCATGGCCGTAGCTATGCTCATTGGAAACAAAAATACGTTACCATTCTCTATTTTTGGGGCAGGGGCCACCATGCCATCGGTAATCGTAAATGAGTTTCGCGAAGCTGTGGAAAGCCTTCACCTATCAAGCTTGATGGCTATTGGATTTGTGCTCTTTCTGATTGCTTTGATTGTGAATTTAACTGCGGCCTATATAAAAAGAAAAATTTCTGTTGGAGGCGGACAAGTTGTATGAAAAGTCTAAAACGCAGAAAATTTCACGACAAGTTCATGATAGGGGTACTTAGTTTTGCGACCTTGGTTGTTCTTCTTCCGCTTATCATCATCATTTTCCATGTATTTATAGAAGGGTTTAGCGCCCTTAGTTATGAGTTCTTTACAGAGGAGCTCGGTTCTCCATCCCGGGCTATACAAAACAGGGCAACCGGCTTGGTACACACAATTATCGGAACTGTAGTGGTGGACTTTCTTGCGCTTATTTTTGCAGTGCCGGTTGGAATTGGCGCGGGGATGATGCTCAGTGAATATCCTGAACATATGCTAAATCCCTCTCTTCGTATCATGAACGACACGCTCAACGGAATGCCCGCCATTTTGAAAGGTTTGTTTGTTTTTGTGCTGATTGTGAAACCAATGGGTACTTTTTCAGGAATTGCGGGAAGTATAGCGCTTGCAGTGGTGATGCTGCCAATCATTGCCCGAACCACAGAGAGTGCACTACAATCCATACCGTGGACCATCCGCGAAGCGGGGCTTGCTTTGGGTTTGCCAAGGTGGAGAGTGGTGCTTTCAGCAGTAATGCCGGCTGCAAAAGGAGGATTAATAACTGGTGTATTGCTTGCTTTCGCGCGTGCGGCCGGTGAAGCTGCTCCGCTTTTATTCACCTCATTTGGCAATAACTATCTGCCAAACAGTTGGCTTGGGTTTATATTTAGTCCAACGGATACACTTCCGCAACGACTCTACAGCTTGGCAATTAGCCCCTATGAACAGTGGCACAGTATGGGGTGGGCAGCGGCAATTGTGTTGTTCGGAATTGTAATTGCTACATTCATTGCCGCACGGTTTTTAGCAAAAGATAAATTCAGTAAACTGAAATGAGCATATTTAAAATCGATTTTTGCAGGAGCATCATTAAACCAGACATTGCTTTACCAATATTAACAGGGAGGAGTTGTTAATTTATTATGAATTTTAAATTAGAGACAAAAGATTTAACTGTAAAATATGGCGATGTCTATGGGGTTAAAGATATTTCGCTTACAGCGGAGCATCGGTCAGTAACGGCACTGATAGGTCCTTCAGGGTGTGGCAAAACGACCTATCTTAGGGCGCTTAACAGGATGCATGATCTTACCCGCGAAGCAAAAGTAGAAGGCGAAGTTTTGTTTGAGGGGAAAAATATATATGATGAAGATGTAAACCCGGTGACGGTACGCCGAAAAATAGGAATGGTTTTTCAAAAACCCACACCGTTCCCAACTATGTCTATTTATGATAATGTTGTGGCCGGCCTTAAACTTGTAGGCATCAAAAAGAAATCACTTCTTGAAGAAGTATGCGAAAAAGCTTTAAGACAGGCGGCACTTTTCGAGGAAGTTAAAGACCGTTTGGATACGGCAGCGGTAAGCTTGTCAGGCGGTCAGCAGCAGCGTCTTTCCATTGCACGCGCACTTGCTGTGGAACCCGAAATTTTATTAATGGATGAGCCAACCAGTTCGTTGGATCCGCAGGCAACACTCAGGATTGAGGAGTTGATTCAGACACTGAAAAAAGAAGTGACGATTATCGTAATTACCCACAATATGCAGCAAGCCGCCCGGGTTTCCGATAAAACAGCCTTCTTTTATGAAGGAAGCCTGATTGAGATTGGCAATACAAAGACAATATTTACAAGTCCAAAAAAGAAACAGACAGAAGATTATATTACCGGAAAGTTTGGGTAATTTGTTTAATTAATAAGGAGAGTAACTTAACTTTTAAAAAGAAAAAAATGACGACGTTAATTCAGGAAAGCCTTACAGAACTTCAAGGTAAACTCAATGAGATGGCCGAAATGGTTGTGGATGCCATAAATGGATCGGTAGACTCCCTTGTGGATAAAGATGTTGAAAGAGCTAAACAGATCAAGAAAAATGATAAAAATATCAATAATATTAGATGGGAGATTGAGGAAGATTGTATCAATTTAATTGCTACACAGCAACCGGTAGCATCGGACTTGCGCGAGCTTATTGCACTGTTGAATATTATCACTGAGCTGGAACGCATTGGCGATTATGCTGCCGGTATTTCAAAGCTTACTATTTCAATTGGGGATGAAAAACATGTAAAATCTCTAATTGATATTCCAAGAATGAGAGACATTGCGGTGGATATGATCGAAAATTCTATGAAAGCATATATCAATCGAGATGCCAAATCTGCAAGAATGATTCACGGCCAAGATGATGATATTGATGAACTCTACCAGCAAATCTATAGAGAGCTGATTTCCTACATGATTGAAAGTCCGACTAAGATTACACAGTGCAACTATCTTTTGTGGGTTGCGCATAATATTGAAAGAATGGGAGATCGCGTAACCAATATTTGCGAGCGTATTATCTATCATGCCACCGGAGACCGGGCTGACGACTTATAAAACTGAGCTCAATCTACATTAGATATAAACACTTGGGAAGGTAAACCTTGGTACAGAGTCAGTAATCTTATCTACTTGAAAAAGCCCATTTTCATAATTTGGTTCGAAAATGCGTTTAAAGCAATTCAGTAATTAGCTAAGAAATAGTATATTGGCGCCTTAATCATTAAGAAATTGTTAACTTAAAGTTAAGCGTCAATAAACTTATTGTATGAATTACACAATATTTGACTTTTTACAGCTTGTAGGGGCACTTGGGATATTCCTTTATGGAATGAAAATTTTTAGTGAGGGGCTTCAAAAAGTTGCTGGTGGTAAACTTCGGTCAATTCTTAAAGGGATGACTACCACGAGATTTCGAGGCATTTTTACAGGCTTTGCTGCAACTACAGTTACACAGTCGTCTACCACCACTACCGTTATGGTGGTAAGTTTTGTAAACGCCGGACTCATCACTTTTATAGAATCAACCGGTGTGATAATGGGGGCAAACATTGGCACAACCGTGACGGCGTGGATGGTTTCTATATTTGGTTTTAAAATGGAAATCACGCCGATTGCCATCATGCTCATTGGTATCTTTTTCCCTTTTATGTTTATTGGGAAAGAAAAATTACGAAGCTTAGCAGAAGCCATGATTGGTTTCGGTATTCTTTTCATTGGTCTTGAGTTCATCAAAAATGCAGTTCCGAGCATTAATGAAAATCCGGAGATGTTTGTATTTCTGGATCAATATACCGGATTTGGGTTTGCTTCTATTTTACTTTTTGTATTGGTTGGAGGTATTTTAACTCTTCTTACACAGTCTTCCTCTGCAGCAACAACCATCACTCTTGTTATGTTATTTCAGGGGTGGATTGATTTTCCAATAGCTGCAGCAATGATTTTGGGTGAAAATATTGGAACG
>JBBDNB010000016.1 GCA_040877935.1 Chitinophagales bacterium | reverse complement strand
GTTATGCCTGATAAATTTTTTCCATTTTTATTTGGATACCCGTAGAAATTCAGACAGTTTGTTCAAAGCTTTAATTTAGAAACCTAATTGTGTCGTAGCACATCTTTTACGATTTTCCAATGGGTCATGACCCATTGGAGTTGGTGTTATAATCAAAAACCTATCTTGATTTTGTATTTTTGAAGAAGCTGAAGTAGTATGGGTAATGCGTTAAACATCATTGGAAATCCATTGACTTTTTAATTTTACATCCCTATTGTTCAATTTAAAATACCGATAAGCAATACCTTAAATGCCAAATTCAAATAGCCCAAAACTATATATCGGCCTGTTTATAGCTTTAGTAATAGGCTTTTTGAGCTATTGTGATTTTTCCGCAAAAAAGGGGCACACGGAAAACCTGCCCTTTAGAAACACCAATGATACGGTAGCTTATGCCGGAATGCAGCAATGCAGAAGCTGTCACCAGGATATTTACAATACTTATATACAGACCGGAATGGGGCAGTCTTTCGGACTGGCCACAAAAGCCAAAAGTGCTGCCGATTACGAACATGCACTGGTCTATGATACTTTGAACGATTTTTATTACCATCCTTACTGGGAAAATGACACCTTGTATTTTGAAGAATTTCGCCTATCTGACAAGGGAGATACCATCCACAAACGAACCGAAGGTATTTCCTATGTGATTGGCTCGGGGCAGCACACCAATTCACACCTGATCAATAGGGACGGCTATATCTATCAGGCACCTATTACTTTTTACACCCAAAAAGGCCAGTGGGATTTGGCTCCCGGTTTTGAGGGCGGACACAATTCTCGCTTTGACCGGATTATTGGAAAGGAATGCATGACCTGTCACAATGGCTTGCCGGATATGGAGGAAAAATCGCTCAACAAATACCACAATGTAAAAATGGGCATTGATTGCGAACGCTGTCACGGGCCCGGTGCTTTGCATGTGAAAGAAAAACTGGCAGGTATCAAGGTCGATACAACTGAAACAGGCGACTGGAGCATTGTGAATCCTAAAAGACTGAGCAAAGAGCGGCAGATGAGCGTTTGCCAGCGTTGTCATTTGCAGGGGCTGTCTGTGTTGAAAGAAGGAAAGGATTTTGACGATTTTTTGCCCTCCATGCATTTGAAAGAAGTATTTTCGGTTTTTCTGCCACGCTTCGAAAATGCCGATGATCAGTTTATTATGGCTTCACAGGCTGAGCGCTTGAGTATGAGCGAATGCTACAAAATGTCGGAAATGACCTGCATTACTTGCCACAACCCACATAAGAGCGTAAACCTAACGCCCATCAGTACTTTCAATGAAAAATGCAGCAACTGCCATGGGACTAATAAAAAGCAGGAAACTTGCACTTTGCCTATGGCAGAACGTGGTGATAACAATTGCAGCGGCTGTCACATGCCCAAATCGGGAAGTATTGATATTCCGCATGTTTCCATTACCGATCATTGGATCAGAAAAAATCCTGAAAAAACACGCAGTGAACCCAAAGATTTTGACGAACTGGCCGCTGTACAGAAATTCATAGGCCTGTACAGTTACAACAATACCGATCCAAATGTCTATACTCGGGCGAAAGCTTATTTATCCTTTTATGAAAAATTCAGTGAAAGGAGTATGTTTTTGGATTCGGCAGCAAATTATTTCCCTGAAATCAATTCAAAAGATCAGTTGTTGTCCCTGGAAATTCATCGCTATTATTTGCTCAGTAACTGGAACCAGGTAGCAGATAAAACTGCAGCGGTCAATTGGGACAGTATTTACGACAAAAGCTGGACAGCATATAGGGTAGGAGAAGCGCATTTTAATTTGGGCAATTACCAGAGTGCTTTAGAACATTTTGAAATTGCACTGGAAGAAAAAGCCCTGAACCTTGATTTTCTCAACAAAAAAGGGGCAGCCCTGTTTCAGCTCAAAATGTATGATGAAGCATTCAAAGTGTTTCTGAAAATTGTAAATGAGCAAGCTGCACACAAAGAAGCGCAGGCAAACCTCGGCTGGATATACCTGATGCGAAAGGATTATTCGCTGGCACAGAAACATTTGCACAAAGCCATTGATTTAGATCCGGATTATGAAAAGGCCAGGCTGAACCTCATATACCTTTATTTAAGTAAAGAGAACTATAGCAGTGCTGAAAATGAATTGAAAAAAGTACTCCGTATCAATCCTGACAACCAGCAGGCACAGGATTTACTCATGAAATTAAAACAACTATGAAGCGAATTTTTATCACCCTTTTTACTTTTGTACTGATTCTTGCATTGCTATTGGCCTGGATGGGCTATAAAGTAGTTTATAGCCCAAATATTCAAACTCACGGGGAAAAGACCTATTTCTACATTCCAAGCATTGCGGATTATGAGCAAGTAAAAATTTTATTGTCAGAAAATGAATTGCTGATAGATGAAGCTTCTTTTGATCTGCTGGCAAGGAAAATGAATTATCCCTCACATGTGTATCCCGGAAGATATGAGCTTAGAGACGGCATGAGCAATCGCAAATTGATCTTATTGTTGCGCTCCGGAGAGCAAGCCCCCGTAAAATTGATTTTGAAAAAAGTAAGGCGTGTAGAAGAAGTTGCAGAAATAGCTGCTGCAAAGCTTGAATTAAACCAGGATGATTTACTACAGGTATTGCTCAAACCCGGAAAAAATGAAGTATTGGGCAATTTCAACAAGGAGAATATACTTAGCCTCTTTATTCCCGATACCTATGAATTTTACTGGAATACAGATGCGGAAACATTTTTAAAGCGCATGTTGCGTGAGTATAATAATTTCTGGACAGATGAGCGCAAAGCTGCTGCAAAAGCACAGGGATTAAGCCCTGATGAAGTCATTGCCCTGGCTTCAATAGTAGAGGAAGAAAGCAATAAAGACGAAGAAAGGCCTATAATTGCCGGTTTGTATTTGAACAGACTTAACAGGGGTATGCTTTTGCAGGCAGATCCTACGGTGCGTTTTGCACTCGGTGATTTTGAAATCAGGAGGGTATTAACAAAACACCTTAAAACAGATTCGCCTTACAATACTTATTTGTACAAGGGTTTGCCACCCGGGCCAATTTGTACCCCGTCCAAGAAAAGTATTGAAGCTGTACTTCACCCCAAAGAGCATAACTATCTGTATATGTGTGCGAAAGCCGATTTCTCAGGTTATCATGAATTTGCAAGTACATTGAACGAACATCTTAAAAATGCGCGTAAATTCCAGAAAGCGCTCAATGAAAATAAAATCTACAATTAATGTTTGAATCAACGTGTGAAATTAGAGTGCGCTATGGAGAGACGGATAAAATGGGAGTGGTGTATTATGGGAATTATGCGCTCTATTATGAAATAGCCAGAACCGAAGCCATGCGTAGATTGGGCTTGCCCTACTCAAAACTTGAAGAGCGCGGAATCATCATGCCGGTACTTGAGATGAATTGTCGCTATAAAAAAGCAGCAAAATACGATATGCTTTTGACCGTGAAAACCTTTGTGGAAGAATTGCCGGGGCGGCTTATGAGCTTCAGGCATAAAATATATGATCCTAAAGGGAAGCTCTTAAATGAAGGAAAAACAAAATTGCTTTTTGTAGATCAAAAAACGGGATCGATTAAGACTGCTCCACATGAATTAATTGAATGCTTAAAAGCTTATTTTTGAAAAATGGCACTTTTCGATAAAATATTAGAACACTCTGCAAAAGCCCGCAATTTATTGGAAACTGCTAAGGAAGCGAGTTTACCGGGGTTACAGGGGGTTCCGGTATATTATGTAGTACAATTTTTTATCCATGAAATCAAGCGCGATGTATTGATCGTAAAGTCCAAAGCCATTGCTTTCAGCTTTTTTCTGGCCCTGTTTCCTGCATTGATTTTTTTGCTCACACTAATTCCCTATATCCCTATTGATGGTTTGCAGGAAAATATGATAGTATTGCTGCGCGATATTTTGCCTGCAAATGCTTATGAATTGCTTGACCAAACACTTACTGACACTATTCAAAGACCCCGAGGTGGATTGCTCTCTATTGGTTTTCTTACTGCGCTTTTTATCTCTTCCAGTGGAATGATTGGTGTTATGGAGTCTTTTGATAAATCCATTGAAACTTTTCATACGCGCAATGCGCTGCAAATGCGCTGGGTAGCATTTAAATTAACCTTTGTGATCTTTTTTCTTACCATGATATCCGTAGCACTGATTGTTGAAGGCAATCGTTTATTAGAGATTATTGCAGAAGACTGGCTGAAATTAGGCGCATGGAGTGTAACTTTGTTGAGTACATTCAAGTGGTTGATTATACTTTTCCTGATTTTCAACACCTATTCATTTATCTACTATTATGGACCCGCCACTAAGAAAAAATGGAATTTTATGTCCACTGGCTCCACCGTTGCTACAATCCTTACTATTATTTTTTCGCTTGGCTTTTCTTATTTTGTAAATAATTTTGGCACCTATAACAAGCTGTACGGTTCTATCGGCACCATTATAGCCCTTCAGTTTTGGATTTATCTCAATTCATTTGCCCTGCTGATTGGTTTTGAAATAAATGCCAGCATTACCTACAACAAGCATCTGATTCTGAAAAAAGACGATGAAGCGCTTGCTGAGGATTGAGTAGTAGTTTAAAGTTGATTTTTTAATTTTTCTAATTTGGTTTTAAGCTCGGGCAAAATATTTTGGATAATATTCCACTCAATCTTTCGCTCAACTCTAAAATATTCGTGGATTAGCAAATTGCGAAAAGCGATCATTTTGTTCCATTCAATTTCGGGATGCTTTTGTATAAATTTTTCAGGAAGCTGTCGGGTGGCTTCACCTACTATCTCAAAGCAACGATCAACCGCATATTGAGTTTTGAGGTCTTCTATAAACTGTTGCCAATCCATGCCTTTTGTGAAATCCAGAACAGCTGTGATATTTATTAATATATCATAAAGAATTGCTTTTTCACTTCGTTTAGACATATTGCAAATCTCCTTTAATATGTTTCCAGTAGTGTGGTTGAATGGCTCCTTTGCTTACTATATCTACTTTGTATCCAGGAAAGAGTTCCTGAATTTCCCATACCAAGTCAAAATATTCCCAGCCGATATCTCCGTCAAATTCTACCATTATATCAATATCACTTGTTTTAGGTTTAAAATCATTGCGCGTAATAGAACCAAAAAGGGCAAGCTTGGAAATCGGGTATTTTTTTTTGAGTTCAGGCAGTTTTGTGGCCAATTTAACTTGAATATCTTTTAGCATTTTCATCTAAAAAGCTGATTTATCTATGAGACAAGATAAACTGAAAATTTTTGTCTGGCAAGCTTATCAAAGTTTATATCATGATTTAATTAGGATCAAATAGTGGTTGTAGCCTACACATAATCAGTTTTTTTGACGATTAGTTGCCATAAGCCCAAACATCATAATCAATGCAGTGATAATAATCACCTGAATAATCATTGATCGGTTGACAAGATCTATGTTTTGTGCAGGTAATATGGATATGAAAAGGAGTATAGTGATCAATCCACGCGGTGCAACAAACAGCAATGGATTAAGGGCAAGTCCGGAAAGTTTAAGTTGTGCCGCGCGAAAAATATACATAGCTGCTACTATTCCCAAAGACCATTTCAGGGTTTCCGTATTAAAAATTTCACTTGTTTCAATCAGGTAACCAAACAATATGAAAAACAATGCTTTGATCACAAAGGTGGCCTCAACAACAAGCTCCCTGAATTTTATCACCTCGCGATTCAATTCATCCGGTTTGAATCGTTCTATCCATTTAAATGATTTTAATTCATCCAGATTCCCAATAGAAAGTCCAAATATCATAATAAATATGAGTGCCGGCAGGTGGTAGGTTTTTGAAACAGCATAGATCAATATTACCAGTAAAATAATAGGCACAAACTTTATTTGATGTTCAATTTTGCTGAGCAGAAATGAAAGTCCGATTGTTGAAATAAAGGATATCACAAAAATAATCAACACTTGTAATCCAAAGCTGCCAAATGAATAGAAGCCGAAATGTTCATTCAGACTTATAAAATTAAAAAACACAACTCCTGTGATTTCTGAAAAACTGCTTTCATAAATGACAAAGCCTTTATCTTTTGAAGAAAGATACTTAACACTTGGAATGGCAATGGCAGTACTAACTATACAAAAGGGAATGGCATTGATCAGGCTGCTTTTAAAGGTATAATCCCCTGTACCATATTGCTGAAAAAGATAGGCCAGTATAAAGGACAGCGCAAGCATCGGTATCAATGCGCCAAAAAAAGATTTTTTGATCAGGCCTAAATTGGATTTATTAAACTCAAGTTCAAGCGAACCTTCCAATACAATCAATATCAACCCAATCGTTCCAAAGAGCGGCAGCAGTTCTGAAAAGACAGGTAGCGGAATATCGAGAAAATCAGTAATTTGTTTGATAAACCAACCCAGGAACAAAAGCAGGATAACTGAAGGAATGCGTGTTTTGGATGAGGTGAGATCAAATAAATAGGCTATTAGCAGAAGTGCACAAAAACTGATTATTATAGTTGTTTCCATAGTTTATTTTTATTGAGCCTATTTCTTGGCTCTTTTTAACCACGCCAAAATCTGCTCAATAGCGATTGGCCAAAAATACTAAAGCAGAACACAAGCTCAAACAACAAGGGCAATACTTGAGTAAAAAAATCACGTTTTTTATGAATTCAGTATTATATTACTCAACTTTCTCAAAGTTTCAAATTTTAGAGAAGTATATTTACATGCATGCGATAGGTCTTCGGCTTTGCCATTGATTTTCTTAATTTTGAGCCGTTCTCAGCACAGTATTTACAAATCTTGTTGCAGTGCTGTTCTATTTTTATTCATTTTAAAGCATTACTATGGAGGACAAACTCCGGGAATTATACGAAAAAAGGGAAGCCGCTCAAAAAGGCGGTGGTGATAAGCGTATTGAGGCGCAGCATAAAAAAGGCAAATTGACTGCCAGGGAGCGCATCCATTTTTTGCTCGATGAAAATTCCTTTCAGGAAATGGGACAGATGGTCACGCATCGTTCTACCAATTTCGGGCTCGACAAGCAAAAATTTTACGGAGATGGTGTAGTCACCGGCTATGGAACCATTCATGGGCGGCTGGTTTATGTCTTTTCCCAGGATTTTACCGTTTTGGGAGGATCACTGGCCGAAGCACATGCCGAAAAGATATGTAAAGTGATGGATCTGGCGATGAAAAATGGGGCGCCTTTTATTGGACTAAATGACAGTGGTGGCGCGCGTATTCAGGAGGGCGTAGTTTCGCTCGGTGGATATGCCGATATATTTTATCGCAATACTATAGCCTCAGGATTGATTCCGCAGCTTTCGGCAATTATGGGGCCCTGTGCAGGCGGGGCGGTTTATTCTCCCGCATTGACTGATTTTATCAGCATGGTGGAAAATACTTCCTACATGTTTGTTACCGGTCCAAATGTAGTGAAAACCGTAACCCATGAAGAAGTCAGCTCTGAAGAATTGGGTGGAGCCTCAGCGCATTCCACTAAATCAGGTGTCACGCATTTTTCCAGCGAAAATGAAATTGCCTGTATCGAAGGGCTGAAAAAACTGATCACTTATATCCCTCAAAACTGTGATGAAGAATCACCACAATATCCCTACGAGGAAGGAGATGAGCTTTTGCCTGAAGTACACAAGATCATCCCGGAAAATCCCAATCAGCCATATGATATGCGCGAGGTGATTGATCAGGTTTTAGATCGAGACTCCTTTTATGAAGTGCATAAAAACTACGCAGAGAACATTGTAGTGGGTTTTGGGTTTCTATCCGGTAAGAGTATCGGAATTGTAGCCAATCAACCGGGATATTTGGCTGGTGTGCTCGATATTGACGCTTCTAAAAAAGCTGCCCGTTTTGTGCGCTTTTGCGATGCCTTCAATATCCCGCTTTTGGTATTTGAAGATGTTCCGGGATTTTTGCCCGGTACTGATCAGGAGTGGAATGGTATTATTAGCAACGGAGCTAAATTGCTTTATGCTTTTAGCGAAGCCACAGTGCCACGCGTAACTGTAATTACACGCAAAGCCTATGGCGGAGCTTATGACGTAATGAATTCAAAGCATATAGGTGCTGATTTGAACTTTGCCTGGCCTTCGGCAGAAATTGCGGTAATGGGAGCAAAAGGTGCGGCAGAAATCATTTTCAAAAAAGAAATCAAAGCAGCTGATGATCCGGAAGCAAAACTGAAAGAAAAAGAAGCCGAATATGCTGAAATGTTTGCCCATCCATATAAAGCAGCAGCAAGAGGTTATGTGGATGAAGTGATTGATCCGGCAGAAACAAGACAGAAGTTGATTGCAGCTTTTAAGATGCTGAAAAACAAGGTAGATAAGCTGCCCAGAAAAAAGCATGGGAATATTCCATTGTGACTGGTTGACTAGTTTTGTGATTGCAAAAAGTTTATTGAACTTTACGTGAGCAAAAAGTATTTTAGTACGTAAACATTAGCCATGGGAGTTAAATTAACATTGAACGTAGACAAAGCTATTATTGAAAAGGCTAAGCAATATGCTAAGGAGAAAAATGTAAGTCTTTCCAGGTTGATCGAAACTTATCTGGCAGCCATAACTACGAAAAACAAAGATGATATGGAAATCACTCCATTGGTAAAGGAACTCAGTGGTGTTATAGACACTAATAAAGATTTTGACCACAAAAAAGCTTATACTGATTATTTGATTGAAAAGTATAAATGAGCAAATTGCTAATAGATAATAATATTGTAATCGACCTGCTTGATAAACGAGAGCCTTTCTTTAACAGCGCAGCTTATGTATTTTCAATGGCTGATAAAGGTATGTTTGAATTGAGCGTCAGTGCATTGACCATTGCCAATACAAATTTTATCCTATCGCGATCAAAACCAGCAAAAGAAGCACGTGAAATTATAAGGAAATTCCGTGCCATTGTACAGATTTTGCCTATTGATGCTAAGATTATTGATCTTGCAATAAATGATTCTGGTTTTTCTGATTTTGAAGATGGCATACAATATTATTCAGCCATTCAAAATGATCTGGATATAATTATCACAAGAGATTTAAATGATTTTAAAGCCTCAAAGTTACCTGTGATGACTGCGGAGGAATTTATCAAGTCTATATAATACGTTTACAAACTTAAAAACCGATAAAAGAAAATTATGTCGAAAAAAGGAATGAAAAATCTAATTGATGCGAAAGCAGAGAAATTTTTGGAAAAATATTTGAATACAGCTTCTCCCACCGGCTATGAAGCTCCAGGACAAAGAGTTTGGCTGGATTATATCAAGCCGTATATTGATGAATACAAAGTTGACAACTATGGTACGGTATATGGTATAGTAAACCCAGATGCGGAGTTTAAAGTAGTGATTGAAGCCCATGCCGATGAAATATCCTGGTACGTCTCTTATATTACCGATGATGGTTTTATCTATGTGAAACGCAATGGTGGCTCCGATCATCAGATCGCCCCCTCAAAAAGAGTGAATATCCACACCAAAAAGGGTTTTGTAAAAGGTGTATTTGGCTGGCCGGCCATTCATACGCGTAAAGCTCCGGGAGCAAAAGAAGAATCTCCTGCCATTAATAATATTTTTATTGATGTGGGCTGCAAAGAGAAAAAAGAGGTGGAAGAGTTGGGTATTCATGTCGGTTCGGTGATTACTTATGAGGACGAATTTATGATACTGAATAAGGACAAATACGTTTGTCGTGCGCTGGACAATCGTGCCGGTGGTTTTATGATTGCACAGGTGGCGCGTTTGCTCAAAGAGAACAAAGTGAAGTTGCCATTTGGATTGTACATAGTAAATGCTGTGCAGGAAGAAGTTGGTACAAGAGGTGCAGAAATGATCACCGAAACAATTAAGCCCAATGTGGCTATTGTTACTGATGTTTGTCATGACACAACAACTCCCAATATCAATAAAATTGTGGAAGGGGATTTCCAAATGGGGCGCGGTCCTGTTGTGACTTACGGCCCAGCAGTACACAACAAACTGTTGGATATAATCATCAATACAGCTGAGAAAAACAAAATAGACATTCAGCGCGATGCGGCATCCAGGGTGACCGGAACCGATACCGATGCTTTTGCATACAGCAATGGTGGAGTGCCTTCTGCTTTGATATCGCTTTCTCTGCGCTACATGCATACTACGGTAGAAACTGTTCAGAAATCGGATGTGGAAGCTGTAATCCACTTGATTTATAAAACCTTGTTGGAATTGGATCCAAAGTTTAATTTCAAGTATTTATAATCGGGAATTGAATACATTGAAAAATATTGTTCGCACACTGGTAAATAGCAATATTTTTATTGGAATAGCGGCCTTAATGGCCGTTTTTCAATTTTATGTATTGACCGGAGGACATCTATGGCTGGGTTTTCTTGAAATTGTGGTTTTTTCAGGTACAGTACTCGTCTATAACCTGCATCGCTTTTTGAGTTTGCCAAAAAGGAGTTTCGAGGAGAATTCTCAAATGCACCTTTGGATGTTGCGCAATAAAAAATGGCTGGTCTTTCTTCTGGTTTTTCTTGGTTTACACGCAGCAGTGGCTTTCTTTTTGCTCAATGAAAAAATCCAGTGGACACTGGCTTTTCTTGTTCCTGTTGCAGTATTCTATGCTGTACCTTTTATAAGTTGGAATGGACGTAAAATAAGAATCCGTGATTTTGGTTTGTTCAAGCCTTTTATTCTGGGCTTGACCTGGGCAACAGTGACTGTGCTTTTGCCTTTTTTCAACAGCGAACAATTTTTAAGTACCCAAACACTGGCGTTGATTTTTGCCGAGCGCTTTCTGTTTATTTCGGCCATTTGTATTCCTTTTGATATCAGGGATTTGAAACAAGATACCAATATGCTTCAGCGCTCTTTGCCCAATCGCATCGGTGTTTCAAAAAGTGTTTTTCTAACTAAAGTTATGTTGTTGCTTTATCTAACTGTTTGTTTTTTCCACTATAGCCAGATGCATGAGCGTCATTTTTTTACATTAGCAGCTTTTCTATCAGTGGGCTTTGTTTTTTTCTTACTGCGCAAAAAACTGAATACTTCAAACGAGTACTTTTTTACTTTTTACCTTGATGGTAGTATAATTCTTCAATCTTTGCTAATTTACGCAGCAGCATATTTTAATTATCGTTTCTTATGATCAATGTAGGTAAAGCAATCTCTATTATGTTTTGGGCTTTGGTGATTTTTGTCTTTGTGACAGAACCAGCATGGGAGATGACTTCGCTGATTAAGATCATAGGATTAATAACTATAAATATCCATATACTGGAGGCCTTTTGGTTTTTGAGCTGGAAAGAAACGAATAAACTTCGAAGGATGTGGTTTCATATTTTACAGATTTTATTGTTTGGGGCTTTTCATTTAAAACCTTTGAGAGAGAATCTTATGAAGAATGAATGAGTGATTAGCTGCGCTTGTTTTTTCAGCTTTGCATTGAATAAAATTAAATGACCTCCATAAACTTTCCCGAATACGATTTTAAGCTCCGTATTGTAAATGATCAAAAGCAAATATTTGATCCTGTAAGAAAGAAATATGTAAAACTTACGCCTGAAGAATGGGTGCGGCAGCATTGGATTTATTATTTGCACGGGGAATTAAACTTTCCATTTGGATACTTAGCCGTTGAAAAAGGACTGGAATTGAACCAATTAAAAAAGCGCTGCGATATAGTGGCTTATTCAAGAGCAGGTGAACCCATGCTTATAGTTGAATGCAAAGCACCTGAAGTTAAAGTAAACCAACAGAGTATAGACCAGGCAGGACGTTATAATATAAAACTAAAAGTGCCCTATTTGTTAATCAGCAATGGTGCGGACACCGCTTTCTTTTTTATAGACCATAAAAAAGGGACTTTCCACGAAATGCAGAAAATCCCTTTGTTTGATAACTTGAGTATTGAATCAGGGGAAAATTCCTAAAGCAATATAAGCATCGGCTATTTTATTGATGGAATTAACATAAGCTGCAGTACGCATATCTTCCACGCCTTTGTAGCGTTTCCACACCTCGCGAATCTGATGATAGGCAAAAACCATCGTTTCTTCCAGTCCTGAATTGACCAGGTCAATTTCATCAGCACCTTTTACCAGGATACTGCGCTCGCGCTGACTCACTGTTTTTCCTGTTGTGCGCTCTACCAGGTCAACCAGGTTTCTGTTCGAACCTTCATCGAAGCGCTTTTGCATTCTGCCAAAACGAATGTGTGAAAGGTTTTTTAACCATTCGAAATAAGAAACTGTAACACCACCGGCATTGCAATACATATCGGGGATAATGAAAATGCCCTTTTGCAGCAACACTTCTTCAGCTTCAGAAGTGATTGGTCCGTTGGCAGCCTCAGCAATTATTTTCGCTTTGATATTTTTTACATTCGAAGAATTGATTTGATTTTCCAGTGCTGCCGGAACCAGAATATCACAATCCATTTCCAGGGCCTCCAGGCTGTTTTCTATATTTTTAGCCCCGGGATAATTCAGGATAGATCCGGTTTCCTTTCGGTGCTTGAATACTTTTTTAATATCAAGTCCCTTCTCATCGTAAATGGCACCTTCTATTTCTGCTATGGCAATAATTTTAGCATCGTCTTCTTGCAAGAAAACAGAAGTGTGGTAACCCACATTACCCAGACCTTGAACTATTACACGTTTTCCAGCAAGCCCGGTTTCCATATTCAGGCGCTTCATATCTTTTTCGAATGAAACACATTCTTTAATTGCGAAATAAACGCCTTTACCTGTGGCTTCTGTTCTACCTCTGATACCATTCTGAGAGATGGGTTTTCCCGTTACACAAGCATAACCATCAATTTGTCCGGGGTTGTAGGCCATATAGGTATCCAGAATCCAGGCCATTTCCCTTTCACCTGAGCCGTAATCGGGTGCAGGAACATCGATACCCGGGCCAATAAAATTTTTCTTGATCAGCTCGGCAGTATATCTTCTTGTGATTTTCTGCAATTGCTGAGGCGTGGAATTTCGCGGGCTGATCTTAATACCGCCTTTAGCACCACCAAAAGGCACATCTACAGTGGCACATTTGTAGGTCATCAGTGCGGCAAGAGCCATCACTTCATCCTGATTTACATGCATACTGTAACGAATACCACCTTTTGTAGGCATCCTGTGATGACTGTGCTGCACGCGATAAGCTTCAATTACCTGGTATTCGCTTCCCACTTTCACAGGAAATTTCATTTGATAGACACTGTTGCATTCCTTGATCTGTCCCAACAGGCCTTTTGGTAGTTTTGTAAAACGGGCAGCTTTATCAAAACTGTCCTGTACACTATCAAAAAAGCTGTAAGGGGTGTTTGATTTTTTATTAGTTGTTGACATAAATAGTTTTTTGGTTCAATTTATTTTTCCAGTTTTCTAATCCGTTTTTCCAAATGTAGCAGAAAAAAAATAATCCCCAATAAAATGATAAGCACAACTGTGAGTACCACATAAATTTTTCCACTTGTCCACAGATTTTCACTGCCAAAATTATTTTCAGAAGCTATTAATGAAGCTTGTGAAAAAAATGCAAATAATATTAATAATGGGGCTTTACGCTTCATTTTTATTCATTTTCGTTTTGTTTGTATTCAATTAAATCCAGGCGGAGCAGCAGACTGCTCAACCACAATCCCAGTAGGAAAAAACCAAGTATTGCCGTGTAAAAAACAGGCCGCATAGTATTGTCAAGATCATATGTATTAAACCCTGGGTTTCCACCACTACCGGGATGCAGAGAATCTGTCATTCTTGGCAATACAAATATGAAAACTATGAACAGGACAAAAGAAAAAATGTTGTAAACACTTGCTACTTTCCTTTGAATTAAAGGATTGCGTACTGATCCGCGCAAGACAAAATAAGCGAGATAAATCAATATACCTACAGCAGCACCATTGAGTTTTGGATCGTTGACCCAGGGTGCCCCCCAGGTAAAATTGGCCCAGACCATTCCGGTAAATATGCCAAGAAAACCAAAGAACAATGCTGTAAATGCTGTGTTCTTGGCTAATAAATCCCAGCGCAAAGCACCTGTGCTTAAAAACTTGATAGAGGATACAAAAGATACCAGCAACAGTAAAGTCATGGCAAACCACATGGGTACATGCAAAAACAGATTTCTTATGGTTTCATATAGAATTTCCCGGTAGGGGAAAGTAAGATGTGCAGGCAACTTAAGCTCTACTTGGCGATTGCAGAAATTTTTCTTGGCTACGGTCAATGTATCCAGTTGACTTTTCTGTTCAATCCTGATTGCCCTTCGCATTAAACTGCTGCCGTCTTCATTGTTATTGACAATTGCATTGAAAAAATCTCCGCCTTTTGGCAATTCTATATTAGCTGGGATTTTAATTGTGGCAATAAAATGATGGGGGCTTTTGACTTCAATTTCTTCTGAGCAGAATTGAAATTGATCATTTTTCAGTACTAAAATTAAGGAGGGATCAGCACTTTTGAAATGACTGTTGTAGCCATATACTTCTACATGATGTGTACTTCCTGTTGTGATGTTTTGAGGGCTAATATTCTGTATTCCCGAACTAAGGGGAATAAGCAGCGCAGCACTTACAGAAAACAACAGGAGCAAGACTGCCAATAACTTCCACCAGTTTTGCTTAAATATTTTCAGCATAGTTTTTTACTCGATAATCGAGATTTAATGCTCCGAGGCTTGCCTCGTAATCAAAAGTATTTTTTTCCAAACAAATGCCTCGTGGGCTTGCCCCGAGGTGGTTTACTCTTTCCAAAGGTAAGGAAATAAAATAAGCGACAAACTGATGAGCAGGATATCAAGGGCAAATAAAACCGCAAAATCCTGCAGGAGTTCCTTGTTGTCAAATCCTATAATGAAAGCTTTGCTTACCGCTTTTTGTAAGAGCATCAAAAAAGGCAAAATTACAGGGAAACCGAGAATGGCCATTAGTGTAGTGTTTTGTTCAGCTTTTGAAGCTATGGCAGAGATCATACTCAGCACAAATGAAAAACCGCTGCCACCTGCCAATATGCCGAGGAAAAACACACCCATATTTTGCACCGGATTGCCTATGATCAATAAAAAGACCAAAGCGCACAAAACGGAAAGCAAAATCATCAGGAAAAAATTATAGATCATTTTAGACAGAATTACTGCCTGTGGACTTACAATTGTATAGTAATACAATTGCCGTTTTTGATCTTCCTGACTAAAGCTTTTAGCTATGGCATTTACGGCAGTGAAAAGTATAGTCATCCAAAAGAGCACCATCCACAAGCGATATTCTATTTTGTCGTTTAGTGATTGCTGTGCTAAAAAAATATAGATCAAATAAGCTGTTGCAAGTACATACAAAAAGATACCACCGATAGCGTATTTCTGTCGCCACTCTATGGTCAAATCTTTTTGTATAAGTGCAAGAGTTGTCTTTAGCACCAGGTTTGTTTTTTAGGTGAATATGGCAAAGTTACATCAATCGGAGGAACTCAGAAAGGTTTGCTTAAATTCAGAAGAAAGACATGGTCTTGTGTTTAATATTAATATTCACTCTTGGTTTTTAAATATCAGTACAAACCCGAGTTCGATAATTATTTAAGAGCTCAGAAATTCACTAAAAGGTAATAGGCAAGGCGCATTTGAGAAGGTCTATCGGGATAAACCAAGCATCCGCCCGGATGCTCCATGCGGACGGGAATGCAACGCAGCAAATTGCGTTTTATGGATTTCAAATGCCGGAAAACAGCAATCTTCTTCCTGGAAATATCTCAAAATAGCCCGCTATTCCATCAATATTTCCAGTCGGATATCACTGTTTTCTGGCATTCTGAGCAATAAATAATTTCCGAACTTAGGTTACAAGCCTTTGAATTCCGATTTTTTGACTAATTTTCTGAAAAAAAACAAATGGCTTTGAATTATACTGTTGGTACACGTGTAGAGCACATCAAACACGGTGAAGGAATTGTAACTAAAATTGAAGATGGCTTTTTAAATATATTCTTCAGAGAAGTAGGGGATAAAGAAATTGCTGCTGATTTTGATGGCTTGAAAATTTTAGAATTGGCCGGAGAGGCACCTTCGGGCTTGAGTCTTGAAGAGGTGGAAGAAGCTTTAGGCAACGTCCTGCATCAATACAGTGATATTAGCGAAGTAGTGCCATTGGGTGATAAGTGGAAAGGAGGTAAACTGATTATTAAACCCTATGATGATGATTTACAATCAAAAGAAGTGCCGGCAGAGGCTTTTTTCCATAAAATTGTAATGGTGCGCGATCGCTTGAGAGTATTGGAGCAAAACATCAATTCGCACAGTGTTTTAACGGACGAAGAAAAAGTACATTTACAGCAATACATCACCAGGGCATATGGTAGTTTGACTACTTTTAATGTGTTGTTTAAAGAAAACAGGCATCAATTTAAAGGGAGTAGTTCTAAGTAAGTTTGCTTTTTTTTAAACAGTTCTGATCACAAATTGACATAAAGTATTATTTTATAATAAACATCAGAATAAATCGTAAATTTGGTTAAATAAAACTTAAGAGATGACAGTTGTAATCTACAAAGAGAGTTCTAAAAATATATCTAAAATCCTGACTGAAAAACTAAAAAAAAGAAAGTCTAAGAAAGGAAACTTAAAGGAACATTTCGGAAAGCTTAAGAGAAACCTGGACGGTTTAAAATACCAATTCACAATTAGGGAAAATGAAGATTGATTTTATTGCAGACACTAATTTCTTAATATATATTCACGAGGGAAAGAAATTAATCGAGCCTTTTTTAGAATATAATTTTGGTATTTCTTTCATTTCTGAAGTTGAATTATTGGGATTCAATAGAATTAAAAAGTCTGAAGAAACCAAATTAAAACTTCTGATTAATGATTGTTTTGTGATAGAATGGAATGATAAAATAAAAGAACAAACTATTCAATTAAGAAGAAAGTACAACCTGAAATTACCCGATTCAATTATTGCTTTTACTTCTTTGGTATATGGGATTCCTATAGTTACTGCTGATACAGGTTTTTCTAAAATCAAAGAACTTGATTTGATACTAATCGAAATATAATATCACTTCAAAGAAAAATTCCAGCGATTTGCGAACAAATTGAAATATTCTGATTAATTATGGCACAAAGCAGCAATAAGCTAAATTCCAACTTGCAAAAGCTGCTCCTTCAATTTTTGGCCATTAGCAGTTTCCCTCTTTTTCTGGAAAGGTTATTTTCTGCTGAAAATCATATATCCTCCCAATGGTTTCATATTATTGCCTGGCTGGTATTTGCAGATTTACTGATTGTGTTTTTATTAGTTTTTTTTGGAAAAATAACAATTCCTAAACTAATCTTTAAGATACTGTTGTCAATAGCTTCAATATGGATGGTGCTTTTACTGTTAATGTCGGCTGACCGGCTTTATGGTAGATGGAATGTTGCAACAAGCACAACAAATCATTCAATACCGCTCTATCCGCCCAATAAAATGGTGCATTATCAAAGTTTTGAAATGGATTTTAAGCTTCAAATCAATGAATATGGTTTTAGGGGAAGCAATGCCGTTCAAAAGGAAAAGAATAAGACGCGTATAGCCTGCATTGGCGATTCCTTTACATTAGGCTGGGGCATAGAGCAGGAGCAGAGCTGGCCATTTCTGTTGCAAAATAAAATGCAGGAAAATGCAATAAATACTGAAGTATTGAACTGGGGCAAGGGCGGACATCATCCGGTAGATTATCTTAAAGTAGCACGTAAAATGATTCCCCAGTGGCAGCCAGATTTTCTTATTGTTGCCACTCTTCAATTTGAAGACCTTTTTCAGCTTGCTCTTCATGAGAATTTAATTAGTAACAAATCCAGTCAAAGAGGAGGTAGCTTGCTTGAACGCCTCAGGTACATACTGTTTCCAAATATTACTGAGCGTATAGAGGCAATCCCACTGGAGGAAAATAAAATAGACCCTGAATGGAAAGCTCAGGCCAAAAGAATCAAGCAACAATGGCCAAAACCTGCTGCTTTATTTTTTCAAACATTGCCCGATACTGTGCAGCAATATTTTAACGAAGGGCAAATCAATCCCTGGATGATGGATATGAATATGCGATTCCCGAATTGGACAGATTCGCTGTTTCGTCCTTCATTTGATTTAGAGGAATTAGCTACTGATTATAAAGAAAACATGAATGGAATTGAGCAACTCTGTACTGAATATGGAGTGAAATGCATTTTTACCACGATTCCTTTCAGAGGAACCTTGTCTTCCGGAGAAAGCGAAATGCTTAAGGCTGTAGGTATTGATTTTGACAGGGACAGAGCAAGAGACTTCAATGATAAATGGAATCAGCTTATAAAAACAAAAGCACTTACAGTGACAGAAAACGACACTTGTATGGCTGTGCAATTAAAGTCATTTAATAAAGCACTTTATTACAATTTAGACGGGCATTTTACAGCTGCCGGAAACCGGGCTTTTTTGGAATGTTTTTACAAGCACATCAAAGAAAGCATTGTTTCCCATTTAGAAAAAACATAGAAATACTTGATTCAAGTGGAAACAAAATATTATTTTCCTGCCTTTTTCTGTTCTATTTTTTCGTGTTGATTTAGAATGTTGATCAATTGATTGCTGTCAAATCGTTTAGCGATAATCTTTTTATCACTGTCTAATAAAAATGCTCTGGGCGTACTTTGCAAGTCATAAATCTCCCTGAAATTGTTGCGGTAGTTCAAATCTGCCAAATTGATCCAGGTATCTACTCCATATTCTTTCATAAACTTATGCCATTTTTCTTCATCAGAATCAATGGATACTGCAACAGGCTGTATATCAATGTTCTTTTCTTTGGCTTCATTTACTGCTTTCACCATTTTTGGTGTTTCCTTTTTGCAATGGCCACAATCGGGATCGTAAAAATAAAGCAGGGTATATTTATTGGGAAGATTATTGATGGCTACAATCTTATCATTTTCATTTTTCAGTACAAGGGTAGGAGCTTTTTGCCCTACAAGGGTTGGTTTCAATTCTTTGGCTCTGCTTGTAATTCTGTACAAATCAGTAGAATCTACCCACCATGCATCGCCACTGGCGTAGTAATTTTCAACAAGGTGAACATATACATTGTCAAAGCCCATAACTTTGGATTTGGCAAATTTATTAAGTAAAAAAACAGTGAAATACTGAAATACATCATCATTTTTCTTAGCCCTTTGCAAAACTAAATCCACTGCTTTGTTCAATGAGTCAGGTGATTGCGGGGTGAGTTTGTCAATATAATAGACCACTTTATTATGCATAGAAGGTGTGCGCAGTAAGCGGTCATCAGAAAAATCCATATTCTCGAAATAGTGGTTTCTGTAATAGTAAAAAGAAGCATTGGAGTCGGCAGTATTGTTTTTCACCTCTTCCGGAATCTCAGGATCTTCCAGTGCCTTTAAGAATTTGGGATAAAAGAAACCTTCATTTTGTGTGATCAATTCTTCGCGAAAAGCTTTCACTTCTTCGTCCAGCCTTTCCAGTTCAGCTTTGATCTCTTTTTTTTCTTTTTCCTTAATGCCCTCTTTGCTCTGTTGATTTTGAAGGGTTTTCTTTTTCTGCTGCATTTTGCGAATAAAAGCCATGTCTTTCAAGTAAAGCTCGTTTTCCAGCGAGCCTTCAATTTTCAAAGACTCCATTGGATTGCTTGTATCGGCTTCAATAGAGAAATTCTCATTATTTACAACAAATTCAAAATACTTTTTGCTGGGAAAAACAATCAAATAGATACCACCGTCCAACGCTTCATCGCCTTGAAAAGTGCCCGTGCCATTTTCATCGAGCACTACGGTATCCTTCATATATTGCTTATTGCCAAAGTGATAAGCCAGATACAGCTCCTGATTGGGCAGATCAGTAATTTTTACATCAATTTTATAGTGATCTAAAGGCTCAGGCGGTGCTTCATTGATCTTTACATTGGGCTTGTTTGTTTGAGCATCACAACTTACAAAGTAAACAAAGCCGAATAAAAGCAAAAGAGGTATGGTTTTTTTTATCATTTTAAAAATTATTGATTGTAGATGCATTAATGTTATTTATTTTTTTCTTTAAAATCTATTGAGACCGAATTTACGCAATATCTTTTTCCTGTTTCAGTGGGACCATCATCAAATACATGTCCCAGGTGCCCACCACAATTTCCACAAAGAATTTCTGTACGTGGCCTCCCAGGGAGACTGTTGTCTGGTTGATAAACAATTTTATCCTTACCAAAAGCCTGGTCAAAACTCGGCCAGCCGCAGCCGGCATCAAATTTAGATTCGGAAGTAAAGAGTGGTTCCCCACAGGCTTTGCAGTGATAAACACCTTTTTCAAAATGCACATCGTATTTTCCGCTAAAGGGCCTTTCGGTTCCTTTTTCGCGCAATACCCGGTATTCTTCTTCACCGAGTTCTTTTCGCCAGGCTTCTTCGTTTTTATTGACTTTGAATTCCATGATTTATTGTATTAATAATTGATGAGAATCAGAAAAAAGCTGATTAAGCAGCTAATTTAATACGGAATAATCAATTATAAAGTATTTGCGAGAGACTTAGCAATTTTTAAGGTTTTTTGCATTGCGGGGTAAAAGTTATATTATGCTTTTGGAAACTAAAAATTTATCTCAAAAGTGAAACTTTGCCAACCTCTTTCACGAATTCATTGGCAGCAACACCTCTTAAAATATAAACATACAAACCTGCGGGTAATTTTTCACCTTTGTAAGTGCCATCCCAGCCTTTATCTATTTCATTTGTTTCAAAAATCATTTCTCCCCAACGATTAAAAATCTGAAGTCTCATAGACTCAATCCTTGTGCCATAAACTTTGAACAAATCATTTATCCCATCTCCATTTGGTGTAAATGCATTGGGTACAAACACCACACTTTCTTTTAGCACTTCAATCTTTGTGAGCACTATACTGTCACATCCATCAGCACTATAATATTGAAATAAAAGCGTGGTATCACTGACGAATATATCTCCATTGAATAATTCACCCGGCTCTAATGTGACTTCGGTGCTGTCCGTATAATTGGGTTGCAATGATAAAGTAGTGCTTACAATACTGTCGCAGCTACTTGTAGTACTGAATGTATCTGTATAATTTCCGGGAGCACTCTGCCAGTTTCCATTGAGAAATATGCTGTCTCCTTCACATATTGTTTCATCAGTACTGGTAAGTATGTCTTCTTGAATGTTCAGGTTTAGTATTAGTAAACTATCGCAGCCTGCTGCATTACTTAGAGTTGTAGTATATGTTCCCGAAGTAGTGTATTCCTGACCGTTAACTGGCCAAGTGTAAGAATAGCATTCTGTAATATTTTCTGAAAATGAATTGCTGAAATTAATAGTGAGATTAATAGTGATTATTGAATCACAGCCTGTTGAAGCATTTATTGTATCGGTATAAGTCCCACTGTTTGTCCATACAAAATTTCCGCTTGGAGCAGTAAAGCTGTCGCAAGCCGTAAAGCTGGCAGAGCCTGTACTGTTATTGTTTATAGTAAGATTGAGTGTTGCAATACTGTCGCAACCTGCAGCATTGGTGGAAGTGTCAGTATAAACACCGCTTTGGGTATAGGTGTCACCTGAAAGAGTCCATGTATAAGTATTGCAGGCAGTAATATTTTCAGAACCCGAATTGCTGCTGTTTATATTAAGATCTAAAATCAGTATGCTGTCACAACCTATTGAATTGCTTAGCGTATCGGAATAAATCCCGCTGGCATTATATGTATTTCCATCAACCGGCCAGGTATAAGAATCACAGGCAGTAACAGTTTCAGAAATGGAATTGCTACTGTTTATAGTCAGGTCGAGTGTTAAGACAGAATCACAACCTGTAGCACTTATTAAAGTATCAGAATAAATTCCACTCGTGGTATAGCTTTGCCCATTTACCGGCCAGGTATAGTCGTCACAGGCACTGATGTTTTCTGTAGTTGCTGTGCTGTTGTGGATTGTAAGATCAATTGTTATAATAGAATCACAGCCCGCTGCATTTGCGAGTGTATCTGTATAATTGCCGCTATTCGTCCATGTATAATTTCCACTTGGAGAGGTGTAGCTGTCGCATGCACTTTCATTAATTGTAGAGGTAGAGCTGAGATTCAGTGTTAAATCAAGTGTAACAATACTGTCGCAGCCTAATGAATTTGCAAGTGTATCGGAATAAACTCCGCTGGTATTATATGTATTTCCATCAACTGGCCAGGTATAAGAGTCACAGGCAGTAACAGTTTCAGAAATGGAATTGCTACTGTTTATGGTCAGGTCGAGTGTTAAGACAGAATCACAAGCTGCTGTATTTGTTAAAGTATCAGAATAAACACCACTTGTAGTATAGTTTTGCCCATTCACCGGCCAGGTGTATTCATCACAAGCAGTAATATTTTCAGACGAGCTACTGTTGAAATTCAGGGTTAAATCCAATTGAAAAGTACTGTCACAGCCAATACCCGAGCCAATAGTATCGTAATAAGTACCGCCATTGGTATAGGTAATGCCATTTACGGGCCAGGTATAAGAGTTGCAGGATACAACCGTATCAAAACCAGAGTAGGAACTACCGATATTGAGTATTAAAGTAAGGATTGAATCACATCCTGCCACACTTTGCAAAGTATCAGCATAAGTACCGCTTGTTGTGTATGTTTGTCCGTTGACCGGCCAGGTATAAGAATTGCAGGTAGAAATATTATCTGTAGAATTCGAGCTGTTGTTGATGGTCAGGTTTACACTTATAAGTGAATCACAACCAACAGCATTTAGCAAAGTGTCATTGTATGTTCCGCTTGAAGTCCAGGTATAATTGCCACTTGGGGAAACAAAAGAATCACAGGCCGTTTCATTGATGTTTGATGAAGTACTGTTGAGAATGGTCAGATCAAGCTCAACAATACTGTCGCAAACAGCCATAGCGGTAGTGTCATAGTATGTACCGCTGTTGGTGTAGGTTTGCCCGTTCAAAGACCAGGTAAATGCGTCACAAACTGTTTGGGAAGAATTGTAAATGGTATTGGGGATAATGGTCAGGTTTAAAACCAGGATAGAATCACAGCCTGTAGAACTGAGTAAAGTATCGCGGTATGTGCCGCTGCTATCATAGCTTTGTCCGTCAACCGGCCAGGTGTATTCATCGCAGACAGTAGTATCGGTGGTATTCACAATGCTGTTGTCTATTGTAAGGTCAAGCGTGAGGAAACTATCACAGGCTATAGCATTTGGGATGGTATCGTAGTAAATCCCGCTTTGGGTATAGGTGTTTCCATTTACAGCCCAGGTATAATCATCACAGGTATTGACCGTATTCGTACTCGAAGTACTGTTGTTGATTGTAAGATTCAATACTAAAATAGAATCGCAGCCGGCAGTACTTTGGAGTGTATCGGAATAGCTGCCGCCTGTGGTATAAGTCTGCCCGTTTACCGGCCAGGTGTACTCATCACAGGCTGTAATATTTTCTGAATTGCTGCTACTGTAATTTACTGTGAGGTTAACTGTGATAAGCGAATCGCAACCCTGGGAATTGACCAAAGTATCATTGTATGATCCACTTGAGGTCCAGGTATAATTGCCACTGGGAGAAATAAAGGAATCACAGGCCATTTCATTGATTGTAGAAGTGCTGCTGTTTAGAATAGTAAGGTCAAGTGTAAGCACACTGTCGCAATTGACTGAGTTAAGGAGCGTATCCCTGTAAATGCCACTTGCTGTATAAGTTTGCCCATTGACCTGCCAGGTATAAGCATTGCACTCACTCACAGTCTGAGAACTCGAAGTACTGTTGTTGATTGTAAGGTCAAGAACAAGAACGGAATCACAGCCTTGTGAACTGGTTAAAGTATCGTTGTAACTGCCGCTGTTGAGGTATGTTTGCCCATTTACCGGCCAGGTGTAGCTATCGCATGCTGTAATACTTTCGGTATTTAAGTTTCCACCAATAATATCCAGATTGATGGTAATAACCGAATCACATCCTTCGGAATTGACCAGTGTATCATTGTAGGTACCAGAGCTGGTCCAGGTATAATTGCCACTTGGCGAAACAAAGGTATCGCAGGCACTTTCATTGATTGTTGCATAAGTAGGGCTCAGGATGGTTAAATCCAATGTAATGATGCTGTCACAACCGGCACTGTTCAAAATGGTATCGGTTGCGGTATTGTTATTGCTCGTATATGTAATACTGTCACGCCAGGTATAGCTTCCACAGGCTGTAACAGTATCAGTTGAATAAGTATTGCTGTCCACCTCAACTGTGATACTGTCGTAAATCACCCTTGAACCATAAGTAACTGTAACATAATAAACAGTAGTTTGAGCAGGAGAAACATTTATTATCGCTGTGGTATCTCCATTTGACCATTGATATATCGGGTCTACCTGAGCACACAATGTTGCCGGAAGCAATAAGAGTATTAGAATTATAATATTTCGAACAATTATTTTCATCTGTTTGAAATTTTTCTGCAAGCTCCAAAAATGCAGGAAAATTTCTGCACAGATGGAACCGCTTCGCTCTCACATAAATTTATTTTAATCATTCTCATGCGTGAAGTTTTTGATTAAAAAAATTCATGTTCGTTTCATATGCTCATTTTAAAAAACCGATGTTATAGATTCGGATTTCAAAAGCTTGTTTAGTTTAATCTTTTATGCATCTGCAAGACAGCCCAAATCTTTTGTCATTTGGATTGTAGTCCAATAATACGGCATCGTCAAAGGCTAAACTTCTTCCCCGCGATGATGCACTCCACCAAAACCCACCACTGCCAAATGAGGCAAAAACACCCGGATTGGAAAATCGATACCCTCCGGGCAAACCCGACCAGCCGCTGCTGTTGGTCGCCCCGGTATTGGGTGCTGCCCAATACATGGTTCCCACACTTTTCATCATGCCTCCGGCAATATTGTTATTTCCAATCGCAGCAGGATCTAAAAAATCTCTTAATGTATTCCACTCAGCATCCGTTGGAATATGCCAACCACTAGGGCAAATTCCTCTTGGGTCTTCTAATGCATAAAAATTATAGAGCTTTCCATAGGGACAATCATAAGTAGCGCTGTCGTTGTCAAAATAAGCCCAGGCACCTGTTTGATTTTGATCAAGATTACTCCATTGGGTATTGTCAGCAACTCTAATAATTGGATCCCCATTATTGTAAGTCCCTGTTTTGAGGTTTTGAGCCATCCATTCCTGAGTACCTATTTGTATGGTTTTATACTCATTGCCTTCTACATCGGCTACTACGCCATAGGTTAAATTTTCATTGTAAATACTGTCATAACAGGGTACAATAAACTGAATCATTACAGAATCACCTGCACAAATACTGGTGTCGTTTTGTACTATTTGGGCAAATAAAGTATTAGAGTAGAGTAAGGATATAATATAAAATATAAAAATTATGTTCTTCATGTTTTATTTTTCATCACAGCGCACATTAATATTTTAATTTTATACAATTAAGTTATGTTGCCCTGGTTTAAAAATAGCTTATAATGTGATGAAACACATTCCTTAGTACAATCAGTTCAATTTCTCAGTATTCGTGATTTTACTACATCGAATTTAATCAATTGTTTTGCATGATTCAATCCCTGTGCACAGTGTGAAGATAATTAATTTCTTACACCTGAGCTCTTAAATAATTATCGAGCTCAGGTTAAGTAGTAGGGAATTTTTATACAATTAACAGAAGTATAGTTTTTATACATTTCCTTTCTGTGAATTTTTATTTTTACGGAAATACTATAATAAATTGAGGAATGAAATTATGGCTAAATTGAAAATAATTACCCCTTTCAGTAGTTTGAAAAGAAGATTTGTTTTTTAAATGCCTATCATAAATAAAGTAAAGAATATGAAGCTTCCTATTGCACTGCTTACAGATTTCGGAAATAAGGACTGGTACGTACCTGTGATGAAGTCAGTGATATACTCAATCAATCCCAATGTGCCAATTATTGACATCTCTCATGAAGTATTTTCACATGGTGTAGATGATGCAGCATTTGTATTGTGGAATGCACATCGTTATTTTCCTCAGAAAACAGTGTTTTGTGTTGTTATTGATCCGGGAGTGGGTACCCTGCGAAAAATTATTGCAGTGGAAACCGAAAAACATATTTTAGTAGCACCCGACAATGGTGTGCTGGATATTGTCCTTTCTGAATCGAAAATTATTCAAATGACTGAAGTGAAAAATGTCAAGTTCTTTCTGGATGAAGTAAGTGCTACATTTCACGGCAGAGATGTCTTTGCGCCTGTAGCTGCACATATTTCAAAAGGAGAGGAGCTGCGCTCTTTTGGGGATAATATAAGTATCCCGGAATATCAGTCACCCTTTTACAGAATTAATGCTGCTGAGAATGGGCATTACCTGGGAAAAATTATATACATTGATAAATTCGGCAACCTGATCAGTAATTTTATGATCAAGGGAAAAGCAAATGGCCGGGTCATATTAAATGACATCATTATCCCTCAGATTTCAAACACTTTTAGCGATGTAGAAATAGGGCAAGTGCTGGCTTATGTTGGAAGCAGTGGATTTTTGGAAATTGCAATAAGAAACGGAAGCGCTAAACAGATTCTGGGATTAAGTTATTTAGATGGTATAGAATTGACAATTACCTGATCACAAAATCCTTAATCTACTTTAATCAGCTTTTTGGTATATCGCTTTTGCTGATCTGTATCTTCAATACTTATAAAATAAACGCCTTCGGACCAATCAGTAACATCAAGCGTTTTGCTTTGATTTGTGCCAATATTATTTTCCCTGTAAATAGTTTGTCCCAGCATATTGCTTACACTCAATCGCAAATTTTGACTGTGCATTCCTGATAGGTCAATATTAACCTGGTTTTGAGCCGGGTTGGGATACACCTGAAAATCTACATCCTTCACTTCTATATCCTTAATGGAAGTATAGCGTTCGGGGTTGCGCCATTCGTGCGATATGGTCTTGTTGTCAAATTCGATGCTGGCATAATAAACCCATTCAGAAGTGCTTTCATCAAAATACCAGTTTTCCTCAAACGCTGCCTGATCAACAATGGCTTGAAAATTTGAAAAACTACCGTACATAGAATCATTGCCGACAATCACTGCCCAGCTTTGACCATCGCGCTGGTGACAGGCATACAATCCCATGTCTTTATCTTCACAATGTCTTTTCACAGCCACATAGCTGCTGTTTACCCGCCCCAATAACCATAAGCCATTGGTGGTAATTTCATCAAAATCATTTTCAAACCAGTGCAGAGAAACACTGCCAATGGTATTGCCAAAAAGTGATGGTTTTTCTTCACCCCTGTACATCATTAGGGCAACATTGCTTTTTTGCTCAACATAGGGGAGGTGGTCATTGGCATTTGATGAAGGTTTATCTCCCCAACTATTGACAAGTGCTCCTGAAACCGGAAAAACTGCAGTATTTTCTATAGTTGCAGCCAAGGGAAATTGCTGGTAGCCCAACTTGCCTTTCCAAAAATCCTGGATAGAAGTGAGCACTACTGAACGATTCTTATAAATCGCAACACTCTGCCCTGCAATAACCGAGCTCTCAGAAATAGAGGTCAATTGAGCAGCCAAAGAACCTATAGTGGCAGGATCAAGGCCAGACAATATATTCAATTGTTCAAAATCAACATGATCCCAGGTATTTGAATCGGCATGTAATTGCGCGGTTTCCTGCGCAAAATCTGGGTGGAAATAACAGCCCGAGCTCCACTGGAACATAATACGGTCAACATGAGACTGGTTCTGGTGAATGATCTTTACACTATCAATACTGTGCCCGATTTTATAAATAGTGTCCATTTCTGCTCTCCAGGAACTGATTACATCACTCACATCAATACCGGAACTTGCCAGAAAACCACCGCCATGCGATGCTTTTGAAGGAACCGGGCCAAAACCCTTCAAAAGATAGACCAGGTTGTAATGATTTTGATTGTATGGATTTTCATATTTGCCGTAATAATTACGCCCAGCAGCCGGATAAAACACACCTTTATCATTGGTTACCATCAGCAATTCCGTGAGCAAGCGCTGAGCTGCTTGTGTGGCCAAATCTTTAATAATGGGATCCTGTGCAAAATCAGCGAGGTTTAGTAATCCGCTTAGGCAATAAGGCATATAGGTGCTGGAGAAAAACTCGTAAAAACCGTAATCAATTTTCAATTGCAAATAATGCTTCAGGCGGTTTTCCAAATTATTATCCACTGTTTTTCCATAAGATTCGTGCAGGAGCCAATCAGAAGACATCCACATAATCATATGGTTTTCAGACCAATAGCCGCGCAAAGTGTCGCTGTAATTGTACCAAAATGGAATTGGGTCAAGAGCATTTAATATGTCAGAATCATGCGTTCCGTTGCCCAGAAATAAAACCCTGACTAATTTCACAATATTAAAATCAATGGTGCTCTTGGTGTGCATTATACCATAGGTATTATTCAAAGTAGACTGATCAATAGTTTCTCCTCGATATGCCTGCAATGTAATGGCATTTGGGTCAAAATTGGCCAGAGCAGTATCTATATAAGTATCTCTGCGCTGCTCGTAATCAGGAGGATTTTGTCCGTATGTTGTATTGATTAAAAAAAATAATACTGCCGTGAGGGAAAAATGGTAAAATTTGTTCATAAAGGAGTTGATGAAATAAAAATATTGTGGAAAATGACCCCTAATTTAATGTTTTATAGGCTTTTTAAAAATTTAATTTGCAGTGAACCCAGAAAATAGAATGAATCATATGGATAAATAAATAAACGCTCAGTATGGTTCCTCAATAAGTTTTTTACCAAGAGTACCCTTAAATCTTTCAAAAAAATCTTCTCGTTCGGGCAAGGCTTCAAAATTTTGTTTACGAGCTTTTTCAATATCTATTTTCGGTGTATAAAGCTTAATCTCTTTGTTGAGCATATCAAATATAAACGGAAGAAAATCAACAGGTAGTGCTTCTCTTTTTGCGAATGTTGTAAGCATCATTGACTGAAATGGATCGCTAGTCAATGCCACTTTTTCAAAGCCCAGTTTTTGCGCCAATTTCCAGGAATAATACAAATTCTCAGTACTGTGTTCGGCCAGGCTATCTTCGAAAATGTTTGCTTCTGGAATACCGAGTTCTTTGGCATAGAGTGCCATCACTTTACTTTCATAGAATGGTGTGTAAACTGCTGAACCTGAATAAATGATGTTTTTGGCAATACCTTTCTGATACAAATGATAGGACCAGAATACCCGCATTTGCATGATTTCGCTCCAGTCTTTATCTTCCAAAGGTACACCGGGGACAATAATTGCATCGTAAACTTTTGGGGTTTCTATTGCTGCTTTATAATGTTTTTTGGGCAACAGCGCAAAATTGTAGTAGGCAAACAAAGCCACTAAAAAAATACTGATCAACAATAAACTTGTACTGATTTTAAGGAACTTCCACATATCTTTTGTGTAGATTAGTGTTCTAATTTTAAAAACATAAAAATGCTGTTTTTCACCATTAAAACACTGGAAATTCAGCTAAGATAAAGCTTTTCAAAAGCAATTTTACTTTGTAAAAATTATGTTTCAGTCCTATCATCCGGTACAGTTTAATGCGCAAATGCTCGATAAGCTTTTGTCCCAGGGCTGGTTCAGGGGCGGAAATGTGATGTATCAGAGCAAAATGCTCTGCCTTGATGAAGCTGTGTATTCAGTAGTTAATATCAGAAGCAATCTCAGTGTTTATAGCTTTCCGAAACGAATGCGAAAGCTGCTTAATAAAAATAAGAAGCAATTCAGCTATCACATACAGCCACTTGAGCAAATCACCTCTGAAATGGAAAAGCTTTATCAGGAGCAATCACAAAAATTTAAAGGTTTTGTGCACAGCAATCTTGAGAATTATTTGTTCGAGGGCATGCAGCATAATTTTTTCAATACCTATGAACTCACGGTTTTCGAGGGAAACCGGCTTGTTGCAGTGAGTTTTTTCGATATGGGAGATCGATCATTTGCCAGCTTGCTAGGGCTTTACGATCAGGCTTATAAAAAATACAGTCTTGGGATTTTCACTATGCTTTTAGAAATCGAATATGCCCTTGAACTGGATTATGAATATTACTATCCCGGTTATGTTTTTCGCGGCAGCAATATATTTGACTATAAATTGAAAATAGGACAAATAGAATATTACGATTGGAATGGAGATTGGTATCCGCTAAAGCATATTGAACAATCTGAATTTCCGGCTCAAAAACTTAAAGCAGCATTTACAAATATTGAAGCACAGCTAACAATATGTGGGATTTCCTACCAAAAATTTCTATACCCTTATTTCTCGCTTGGATACGCCAGCCACTTGGATGTGGATTTTTTAAACAGTCTGCAGTTTTTGCAGATCAGTGATATCTATGACTATGACAAAATGCTGATTTTGAGTTACAATAGTAAAACTGATCAATTTTCATTGCTGGAGGTGCGCGATCACAGCAGCTTTGGTTTTTTGACCAATGCGGGGTTTTCCAATGATATCAAGCGCTCTGATGCCTATTTTCACAAGCTGCTCGGTGTAGAGCAAGTCATTCACGAAACACTTGATGTAGAAGAAATGGTGACTTTTATTCAGCGCTTTTTTGAATTGTTTTTTAGAAAAAAAGTTTAAACTCAGAAACATACGACTCCTCCGGAGTCGGTGAGATGGGTGGTTTCAGCTTCGTTATTATAAACGTATGATGCCGCCCCGCCTGCATGAAGCATTCGGGCAGGTGGCATCAGTCCGCCTTACTTGGAAAGTTTACCCTACAAAATTTTTATATAAAAGACTTCATTCAATTTCCGTGAAAACTTTTTTCATCCTGGAAGGATGACATGTTTAGTGTGCCGGGCATGTAATAAGACTAACGGGTGCGGGCAGAGATGCCC
>JBBDNB010000015.1 GCA_040877935.1 Chitinophagales bacterium | reverse complement strand
CAATTTACAAAGATATGAGTAGACGGCTGACGGTCAAATGACCGCCAGTGCGCCTAGCCTGTCCGCGCGGGCAAACCCTGCCCGAATGACTGTCAGGCGGGCATTCGGACGGGCATGAAGCATTCGGGCAAGACAAGACAGCTTTATGCTGAAAAAAATCCGAAATAAAATCAAACTCCATGAAAAAATATTATATTTGGTTAAAAGGAAAAAAAGATGAGTATTATAACGATATCAGTAGATTTTCCAAATGATATTCTTTTGGCTTTAAATGAGTCAGAAAATGATCTAAAAAAACGGATTAAAATAACATTGGCAATTCAGTTATATACATTGCAAAAATTAACAATAGGAAAAGCCGCTCAACTTTCCGGAATGTCACGGTTAGAATTTGAAAAAGAACTTTCTAAAAACAAAGTTTCAATTTCAAACTTGGACGAAGAAGATATTTTTAGTGACATAGAAAAATTAAAATAATGAAAAATGGACTTGTAATTGCCGATACAGGATCTATTTTTTCATTAGCAATCATCAATAAGTTAGAACTTTTGAACCATCTTTTTGATGAAATCAAAATACCAAAAGCAGTTTGGGAAGAAATAACCTTGGACAAGAGCACAAAGTTTTACCAAAATATTAAGATGTTTTTCAAGCCAAAAGTGGCTAATATTAAAGGGTTTAACGAACTTGCCTTTGTAATGGATTATGGGGAATCTGAATCAGTAATTCTATACAAAGAACTAAACGCAGATTTTCTACTCATTGATGACAAAAAAGCAAGAAAGATTGCCGAAAACTTTGATATAAAATGCATTGGAACTTTAGGGATTTTATCAACTGCAAAAAACAAAGGATTAATCAAAGAATTGAGACCTATTTTTAAAACCCTTCTTGAAAATGATCGATATTATTCGATTAATCTACTGAATATATTGCTTGAAAGACATAACGAACTGAAAATAAAACACAAAGCATAATCAAATACACGCCTGACGGTCAATGACCGCCAGTGCACCCACATTCAAACAAAACTTAAAATTCAAAGAGGATCTTGAGCTTTGGTATTAAGTGTATCAGCAGCAACAAATTTGTTGTAGTGCTGAAAACGTTCAAAGATTTCACTGACATATTTATACGGTTCCTGACCCCTTACATAACCATATTTGACAACCGGATCGGTGTAGTATTCCTTTGATGAAAGCTTGAGCAAATATTCCGCTACTGAGCCATCCCAAACCAAGGGATCTGCATTGTGTTTTTCTGCCAACCTTTGGGCATCGCGCACATGGTAATATCCGCAATTGTAAGAGGCAAGCACAAATTTTACGCGCTGCACCGAATCGGGTATATCGCTCCATTGTCGCCACATCTGATCCAGGTATTTTGTTCCTCCGCGAATATTGTCCTCAGGGTCGAGGATATTCGTTACGCCCAGTTCTTCGGCAGTGGCCGGCATCATTTGCATCAGTCCTCTGGCACCAGCCCAAGACTGGTTGTTGGGTTTAAACTGCGATTCCTGGTAGATCAATGAAGCCACCAGTCGCCAGTCCCAACCAATCTGCTGACTGTATTTTTTAATGATCTGGTCATAAGGGCTGATCTTACCCGTTTTGGCACTGTAAAATTCACTCCTGATCCTGCGGTTGAAATTTTTCTTGGCCTTGAAATATTTGTTGTAGATCACATAGTAATTCACTTCATTTTTCATACTGTCCACCCATTCGTTGACTGCCGTTTTTAGCTTTGGCGAATTTTTCCGGGTGGCCCAGGCTATTCGTTGCGAAAGACTCAGTTGGGTTTCTATATCCAATCCCGGATGGTAACTTCTGTTGATGGCCGCAATATTGTAATCGGCCACCGTGTATTTGATTTTTCCGTCCACTACCATTTGTATGATTTCGTCAGTGGTCAGGTTGCCGCTAAGCTTATCTATATATATATTGCCTCCAAGTTCTTTTGAAAGATTTATAAGCCTGTAATAATAGGACGAATTTTTCCTGACACTCACCGTATCACCAATTAATTCGATCACATCATTTACCAATGTTTGCTTGATATTGTGCACTTTCATGTTTCTCCAGTTTTCGGGCTTTCGCTGTACCAAAACCTGGTGTGTGGCATAGTGGTGCTCAGTGAAATCAACCAGTTTGTTTCTGCTTTCTGTAATAGTCAGCCCATGTGCAATAATGTCGCCCTTGCCTGAATTAAGCATGTCGAATACTTTATCAATATCCTCCGCTATCACAATTTCCAATTCAAGATTGAGATGTGTTGCAAGCGTCTTGAGCAACTCATATTCAAAACCCATGGGCATGCCTTTGTACAGAAAATAACTGGTCATGCCATAGGTAGTAATTGCTTTCAGTTTTCCATCTTCTTTTATCTCAGGCAAGTCCCTTTTTACCTGCGGCCCCTGCAATTCACTGCCTTCTACCAGGCCATTTTCCTGCCGACTGCTTTGGCAGGAATAAAGCGAAATAAATAGGATTGAAATCAAAAAAAAGTAGCGTACTTGATGCATAATTTTACTCCAAAAATTTTAAGAATGTAATACTCAATTCCTTAAAATATACAAAAAATCACTGTAAATGTTTTTTAAAGCACTGTTCAACTCGTGTTTATACGTAGATAAATTGTATTTGGCCAAACTTTAGTACATACCTGAGTTCGGAAATTATTTAGTGCTCAGAATGCCAGAAAATAGTGAGATTCGACTGGAAATATTGATGGAATAGCGGGCTATTTTGAGATATTTCCAGGAAGAAGATTGCTGTTTTCCGGCATTTGAAATCCATAAAACGCAATATGCAGCGTTGCATTTGCTTGGTTTATCCCGATAGACCTTCTCAAATGCGCCTTGCCTATTACGTTTTAATGAATTTCTGAGCTTTTAAATAATTATGGAACTCAGGTTACATGTTAATTCGTTAGCTATATTCCCCATTTCTGGGATTCTTTCGTATTTTAAATTAAATTTGAACTAAGCTATTTTTTAATTTCAGAGCATGCCATCAGTTTACCGTATTTTCCTTATTTGCACCACCCTCCTGTTTTTTGCGCTCAGCCTTGAAGCTACGCATAACAGAGCAGGAGAAATTACATACCGGCAAATCAGCCAGTTGACCTTTGAGGCTACTGTCACTACTTACACCAAAACAAGCGGCCCGAGTTTAAATGCAGATAGAGATTCCTTAGAAATCGACTGGGGTGACGGGACTTCAAGTTTTGTTGCAAGGGTAAATGGCACACCTGGCGGAACCAATAATGTTCCACAAGGAGAAATGATTGCTGATGACATTAAAATGAATAAATATGTTGCAACCCACACCTATCCCGGTCCTTTGCCTTTTTATGTCATCTCAATGACCGATCCCAACCGGAATGATGGAATTGTGAATGTTAACAACGGCAATTCAGTGAATATCCTCTTTTACCTGGAAGATACCATTCGGGTGCTCGACCCCACTTTTGTGGGCTACAACAGTTCACCGGTATTGCTCAACCCACCCATTGACAATGCCAATATCAACGAAATATTTTATCACAACCCCGCTGCTTACGACCCTGATGGCGACAGTCTCTCTTATGAACTGATTCCCTCCAAAGCCACTCCTGATTTTAATGTTCCGCTTTATCAGTATCCCGATGAAGTGTCACCCGGAATTGACAATAATTTCACAATTGACGCGCGTACAGGATTGATAACCTGGGATGTACCCAAAGCTCCCACAGGAGAATACAATGTTGCTATACTTATCAGGGAATACAGAAATGGAATTCAATTGGGAAGCATCCTCAGAGATATGCAAATAACTGTTAGAGACAATCAAAACAAACCTCCAATAATAGAAGATATAAATGATACCTGTATCATAGCCGGAAATAATCTGAGAATTAATGTAAATGCCAGCGATCCCGACCCTGGACAAACTGTCACGCTAACTGCTTTTGGCGGGCCGCTTGAATTTTCCAATAATCCGGCAAGCTTTCAATCTACACCGGCAATTGGCAGTACCAACGGTTTTTTTGAATGGCAAACAACTTGTGATGATATTAGAAGACAGTTCTACCAAATCGTATTCCGGGCAGAAGATAATTTTTCGAATCCTTCACTTGGCGGTTCTGCATCACTAACCGATACTGAAACCTGGTTGATCAGAGTGATTGCCCCCCCGCCTGAAAATCTTCAGGCAGAAGCAATAAACAATACAGTAGAACTGGAATGGCAAAATCCGTATCGCTGCAATGAGAGTGCTACAGATAAATTTTTAGGCTTTACTGTTTGGAGAAGGCTGGGATCGAATCCATTTCAGCCAGACACCTGCGAACCCGGCCTTGCAGGAAGAGGATACACTAAAATTTCTCAATTACAACAAGATTACAACTATGTAGATTCCAATGTTAAGAAGGGGCATTTATATTGCTACCGTGTGCTTGCAGAATTTGCTGAACAAACACCTTTTGGTTTTTTATACAACAGGGTGGAAAGCCTTCCATCTAATGAAGCCTGTTCCGAACTTAGAAAAGATGTTCCCTTATTGACCAATGTAAGTGTAGATGTAACAGATGAACAAGCCGGTGAAATGTTTGTTGCCTGGACAAAACCCATACCCAATGCCGACAACCTGGATACAGTTCAGTTTCCCGGCCCTTATGAGTTCAGGCTATTGCGTTCTGATGGTTTCAATGCACCAACTCAACAAATTGCTACTTTTAGCAGCCCTACTTTTGGTGGCTTAAATGACACAAGTTACCAGGATAACAACCTAAATACTGTTGAACAACCCTATACCTACCATGTAGATTTTTATGCCAACAATGGTGTTTTTGTAGGAAGCAGCGAACCGGCTTCTTCCATCTTTCTTGACCTGGCTGCCACTGACCGTGAAATAGAAGTGCTGTGGGAAGAGGATGTACCCTGGATCAACGAGCAATATGTAGTATTCAGGCAAAATCCCAATAGCGGATTGTTTGAACAAATTGGCGATACCATTACTGAGCAAAGTTACATTGATAATGGGCTTATCAATGACTCGCTTTATTGCTACAAAGTATTGGGACTTGGATATTATACAGGCACTAATATGCCAAGTCCATTGATCAATTTCTCCCAGGAAAAATGTGCACGGCCTTTGGATACAATTCCACCTTGTGCCCCAATTCTGGAAGTGAAAAACAATTGCAGGGAATTGAATGAAGGGGAAGGCTGCGAGGTGCAGAATATTGTGTTTATCAATGAGCTTACATGGACCTTACCCTGCGATGAAGAAGTAAAGCAATTCAATATTTATTTTTCTTCTCCTTTTGAGGACAATTATTCACTTGTTGAACGGGTAATAGGTAGCGACAGTACTTACAGACACGAACTCGGAGAATCTGTTGCAGGCTGTTATGTTATTACCGCTACCGATTCAGCCGGAAATGAAAGTGAATTGAGCAATGAGTTCTGTGTAGATAACTGCCCATGTTATAAATTGCCCAATGTATTTACACCCAATGGCGATGGACAAAATGATCTGTTTACGCCTTTTTTACCTTATCGTTTTGTTGACCGTGTAGATATGCGAATTTTTAACAGATTGGGCGGGCTTATTTTCAAAACAGAGGATCCTGATATTTTGTGGGATGGCACCAATCAGCAAAATGGAAATGAAATGCCCGAAGGCGTTTATTATTACACTTGTAAAGTCTATGAAGTTCGGGTAGAAGGCATTGTACAGAGCAAAGATGTTTTAAGCGGGTATATTCACCTGATCAGAAGTAAGTAGCAGTTATGTTCACAGGAATTATTGAAGAATTAGGGGAAGTAATTGAGCTTGAAAAAAAAGGAAGCAATCTAAACCTGAGCATAAGCACTGTCCTGAGCAGCAAATTAAAAATCGATCAAAGTGTTTCGCACAACGGAGTATGTCTTACCGTAGTTGAAAAAAGCGAAAAAAGTTATACCGTAAATATTATTGAAGAATCCCTCAATAAGTCAAATCTCGGAAAACTAAAAGTAGGAGATAAAGTAAATCTGGAGCGGGCAGCAAGAATGGACAGCCGCTTGGATGGGCACATGGTCCAGGGACATGTAGATCAAACAGGCACTTGTTTATCAATAGAAGAAAACGATGGCAGTTGGTTGTGCCGCTTTGAATTTTTGCCCAATGAACAGGCACTGATTGTTGACAAAGGCTCAATTTGCATTAATGGTGTAAGCCTAACGGTGGTGCAGTGTAAGGAAAATTGGTTTGAAGTGGCGATCATACCATACACCTATGAACACACCAATTTTCATCTCCTAAAGCCGGGAAGCTTGGTAAACCTGGAATTTGATATTATCGGGAAATATTTACTGAAATACGCAAAGCCCTATTTTTCTGCATTATCGGGCTAAATACATTTTACCAAAACCTCTTTTGAAATACTTATCAGTACCTGTATCGTATTTCTCAAGCTTTTCACCATCAATAGAAGTCACTACGCGGTAGATGTAAACGCCATTTGCCAGCGGGTCGCCATATTGGTCTCTGCCATCCCAGGCATAATCGGTCATGTTTCTACCTATTCTTATTTCGCCCAATTCAGCCTGGCTGATCTCCCTCACCACTTTTCCTGTGATAGTGAAAATCTGAATTTTCATGTAATCCGGTATCTGGCTTCCGGTAAGTGTAAATATAAAACGCGTTGAGCTTGTAAATGGATTGGGATAATTCATCACATTGCTGATCTGCGCTTCATTGATCACCTCAAAGGAAATACGGTAGTCAATTCCATCGGGCTGATAACCATAATTGCCAGATTGATTCTTGCTTCTGTCCTGCGCCTGAACCATAAGTTCGTAAACGCCATCCTGCTCAAATCTTTTATTGATCTCAATTTGAGCTGTATTGTCCTTATCCAGGTTAGAGTTACTGGCAGGGGTAAAGATCACCTGGTTGTTGTCAAAATGCTGTGGTTTCAGACTTCCATCAGGATATTTGATAAACATCTTTATCAATGAAGTATCATTCAGGGCAAGAAATTTATTTTCATCTTTCAGCTTAACCAAAATTTCAGGTTCGGCAGACACAAGGTCTCCATCAAGAATATGCACACCATCAAAAGTCACATCCAATAATGGATTTGTTAAGTCGCCACTGATACTGAAATTCAACAAGCCAATATTATTGAAATGAAATTGCTCCGGTTGATCATCATCGGGATTGACTTCTATAAACAAGCTGTTGACTTTTCCCAGGCAATTGCAATTGGTGTTGAAATCGTAGGCAGCCTCCATAATCTCATGTCCTCTGAGTGAATCACCTCGGGTATAAAATGGATAACTGCTGTTATTGCCACTAAAGATCACATACTTGATCAAAAGGCTGTCCATATCCAAATCCGTGACATTTTCCACTTTAATTCTAAGCTGTAGCTCCTGCCCTATTTCCAGGGTATCTCCTTTAAAAGTATAGCCTATGGATGGGTTCAATGCAGCTTCCGGCACCTTGTCGTAAAGAATGCGCCAGTAATCTAATTGAACAGGTGTTCTTGTGCTATCATCTCTGGAATTCATTCTCAATTTCAAAAAGGGATATTGCTTGGGATCTATGTTCAGTAAAGAAGTGCTGAACCCATTAAAATTATTGATCAACACGGTTTCAATACCCGCATTATTTACACCTATAATATCAACTGAGTTTTCGTCAAAGCTATTGGGCTCAGAACTGTGGTAATCGGTCAAAAACTGTTTCCATTTCCTTGCCGGGCCAATTAATGGAGTTTCGTATTGGCCTGAATACCAACTGGCACTAAATTGCGTGCTGAAATTGATGATGTCATTTGCTCCGGGTTTGTATTCTTCTTCAGCAGTACTTTGGTCTCCTTTTTTTACAAAAAATACCCATGGTGCAGTATTCGAGCCCTGTGTGGCAGTATTGATCAAGTTAGCACCAAGATTGTTGAGCGCATTTATCAATTGGGGGCTAAAATTAGTGTAACCCGCATTGTTTACGCTGTAAATTAAAACATAATGTCCATCAGGTATCATGTTTATAAAATCAATGATCTTATTTTGCCAGCAAGAGCTACTGGTAGGAAAAGGAAAAGCTTCGAAATCTCTTTGTTTACAATGGATGTTTCCATATATCTGATTTACATTATTACCAGAGCATGAGTTACTTGTTCCTATGTCGTCCAGGCTACTTATCCAGGGTTCTCCCGTAACTGAGTCAAAGACTGCAAATGTAAGTCCCCCGGAAAAACCACCTGAACCACCACAATTCCAGTTGTGACCCTGTCTACTGTTAATAGAATATGCCAACTGCCCCCAGGGAAGATTACCACCTTGCAAATCTGCCAATCCTGTTGAAACAGTAACACCTTTTATATCATCAGTAAATTTAAAAATGCGATCATTGTCCAAATAAATATTGCGGTAATCATCTTTCAGGTACTGATAGTAATGCGATTGATTCCAGCCGGGCTCGCCTTCCTCTAAATAAATAAACGAACTGTACCGCCAACGCGCACTCGTTCCGGGTGTGCTCGTGCTGTCTATACCAACCCGCCAGTAATACACCACACTGTCTTCATAAAGCAAGGAAGGTGTCCATTTCAGAATTCCACCCGATTGCTGAATATTGGTAGTTTGCAGTTTTGAGGAATTGAACAGTTCCGTTGTATCAATCTGCATAATATAATTTTTCATGCCTGCAAAAGCATTTGCTGTAGAAGCATTCAATTCTATACCCTGTTCATACTCTATGCTAAACTCATATGGATGAATTGGAAAAACATCTTCTGAAAGAATATTGATGGTAGTTCCCAGAGTATTATTGGTTTCTGATAATTCTGAAATTTTATATTCCGATTCAATTGTGATTTTAAAATTATTCAGGCCAAATGCAGCACTTCCACCGGTAGGGATATTTAAATACACCGTATCTTTAAAATAAGGTGCGCTCATTCTATGCTTAATTGTAATTCCCGATCCATTGGGAAAATTTCTGATCACTTCCAGATCTATGCTGTCTTTTATGGCTTTGCCAATATTGGTGACAATCACCTGCATTTCAAAGGAGTCGAGATTTACCGAAACATTGGAAGGATTAAAGCTGATCATTTGTGGTTCCAGCACATAATCCGGCTTGGTATGCGTATTGATATGAATGGAAGGGTCGCCATGCAGGGTCATTTCTTCAGCAATCATCAGGTTAAAAACAAAACTACAGCATTGCTCAATTTCAGCTGTAGCCGCCTTGATAGCATGCCCGATACTTTCGCCATATAATTCCTGACCGAGTTGCTTATACAATTGATTGGAATAAGTGAAAAGACCGCTTGAAGAACTCAAACTTGTAGTAGCCAGAAAACCAATAGCTGCTTTGTTTCTGGCAAATATAAAATCGGCACTAATACCGGGGTTTTGAGAAAAGATATTACCTGTAAAACAACCATTGGAAAGGATTACAGGATAGCGTTTGTAATTGGTATAATTTTGTGGATTGTCTAAAGCAATGTCAAAAGAGTTGGGAGATGAGTGCCCAAAAAAAGTAATCATTGAAGTACCGTCATTGATCAAGTCAGTAAGCCTTTGCGACTGTGCTATCTGAATCGGGCTGCTTGTGGTTTTAAAGAAAGATTCTACATCTGCACCATAAGAAGTGTCCACAATTGTCGATTTAAAATCATCGAGGTAAAACTTAAAAGTATTTTGTTGTGCAGCTCCTGTTCCCCCACCGAGGTGTAAAACTCGTTTCATCCAGCTTTTATTGGCGATGGTTTGATGCGGGTCACCTACTTTTCTTTGTTCTTCCTCAAAATCTATAATTTTTTCCAAATAGTGATTAATGTCTTGAGGGTCAAGGGTAGAAAGCCTGGCTATAGAAATTTGTGGTGCTATGGATCCGGGACTTGAAGCTGTGAGCAATTGATCAGCTCCGCCAAAATCCTCTCCTGTATTTCCAAAAGTGGGGATCAGGCATTGATTGTAAACTCCAGTATTCTTGCGCATCCGGTCGTAAACCCTGCCTTTCCCCAAAAGGAAAAAATATTCCGGTTGCGGAGACCAGCGGGCCATTGCAAACTTGGCAAAGTTCCGGATGGCAAGTGGGTGTTTTTGTACGCCATAAGCAAATTGATCATACAATTGCTCAATATTTACAATTTGCACATTGTAATTGCCCCCATTCATGCTTGAGCGGTAGTTAGCATAATCATTGATGTAATTATTACCATTGCCATCGTCTGTTAAAGCAGGGTGGTAAATAATAATAAAATCCCCCTGGAAAGAAGGATTGTTGTAATTGATAAAAGTTGCTCTTCTGATATTGTTTACTGTGATCACATCAGGAGAGGCTTGAGATGACAGCACAAGCTTACGCTCATTGTTGTTGGGAACAGCCGGCAATTTAAATTGTAAAGTTCCGGAAGTATTTTGCCCTTCAATCCTGATTTGATTTGTAAGGTCATACAACACCGGAGCCGTTCCCCTATTGTTGAAATCGGTAATTTCCAGATATCGGGTTCCACTTCCGCCCGGCAAGGTCATTTTCGCCAGCGAAACACCCTGCATATCAAAAGTTGCTGGATAGGTAAATTCAATATGTGAGACTGCATTATTATCTGCATTACCCGTTCCGCTTGAAGAAACCCTCAATGTATTGCTGGCGCCTATTTGCCCGTTATTTATGGAAAAATTGTGTTTATTGGTAGCAAAACCCGTGAAGCTATTGTCATCCAGCACATTGTTGTTCCATTCAATAATAACCCTGTGCGGAGTATTTGAAATACTTATTACTGAAGTATTGACTGTGGCTGATGGGCCACCACTGTATAAATCAGGAGCATTTAAATTATAAGCTCTTGAATTGCCTTTGCTGATAACTCCATCATAAAAACCTTCACCTTCATCAAAAATAGCTCGATAGGAAGGTTGTGTACCAAGGTAGTATGGTTTCCCTGCATTAAATATGGCATTAAACTGCAAAAGATTTCTTTTCCAATAATAGTTTTCTGCCGATGGTAAATTGCTCAGGTCATTGGCTACATTATTTACCGGCAAGTTGGGATCAGAGGTATTCCAGGCGAGGTAATAGGCTGCTGTGTCATTAAACAAGCTGTAATTAGGGTTGAGCTGCCAGTCGGGATCAGTGTAAAGTTCTGCATCAAGGCTGCCGTCATTGGGTTCACCGTAAAACTCTATATAATCATTGCTGCCCATAATTCCCGATGTACTTGCATAAAATGGAACCGCCTCGCCATTTCTGTACAAATTGAAATTGGCACCCGGGACATTGGGGATTTGCGCCTGATTGAGTGTGCTTTTGTTAATCCGGTACAGACCCTTTTTAGCTACTTTAATTTTGTAATACTGTTTGGTGAAATCAATCCATTCATTGCCAAAAGGCTGAGCTGATGCTGAAAAAGTAAGCAGCATCAACAATACCGGGACAATATTTTTAAGGATGTATTTCATCGTTTGGTTTACTTATTCTTCTTGCGGTTTATTCCCAAATTCAAAGACACTGCATGGGTAAACAAAGTGTTTTTCTCAGTAGTCATGCGGGTATAGGCATAGTTGATATCAAAAGTCTTGATCCGAATTCCCACGCCAACATTCGGCTGGAATGAAGTTCTTGATTTCCCACTTTCATCTGTCAATTTCTGAATGTTATTGACTCCACCTCTCAGATAAACAATTTCAAGATAGTTGAGTTCTAAACCAAATTTAGGATCAAAACTCACGGTATTGGTTTTCAATGCTACATTTCGTTTTCCATCAGTGGTCATTTCTATATCAAAAGCGGGCACTATGTAGAATTTATTTTTTATATCAAATTCATAGGAAACTCCTGCAATAAATCGCGGTACGGTAACTTCCAGCGAATTCTCTGGAATAATATTATTGGTTTGATGCAGTACCTGTTGCTCTCTTTCAGTAAAAGAAAAACTCCAGGCATTGAAAGTACCTGTTACATCTCTTGCCATTAATCCTAAACGAAATTTCTTGATCTCATAGGTAATCCCGGCATCCAGGCCAAAGCCCCAGGCTGTAGCAAATGAACCGGCAGTGCGATAGATCAATTTAAAACTACCGCCAATACTCAGCCCTTTAATTTTAGTTTTTTGCGCATAGCTGGTAATAAAAGCATAATCGGCCACGGAAAAGGATTTGATATTGTCGTAATTGATCGTTCCATCAGGCTCTATCAATTCTAAGGTATTGGGAATATCATCCACTCCAAGTCGAATAAATGAAAAACTGAGGAATTTGTCTTTTCCTTTCAGCGGAGCAGCAATGGCACCGTAATCGTATTTGGCAATAGAGGCAAAATACTCAGCATGCATTACCGAGATTTGAAAATCATCTCCTATGCGTGTTAGCCCTGCGGGATTCCAATAGCCGGCTGTTACATCATCCACCAGCGATACATTGGCATTGCCCATTCCCAGTGCGCGTCCACCCACTCCTATGGCCAGGAATTCATTGCTGTATTTGCGCACCTGTGCATTTACATCACTCAAAAAAAGAAAACTTAAAAGGAAGACAAGAGTGTATCTGAGATACATAGGCCGCAGTAGTTTAATACTCAAATTTATTAAAAAAGCGTATGATTTCCAGCTCAAAAGCTTTATTGTCTTTTTCCAAGAAAAGATGCAGCGCTTTTAAATCAGAATTGTCAAAAGAAATATAAGGTACCACCCGCTTATACGATCTGATTAACGCTTTTATAAAAAAATCATTGTCAATATAGTTCAATAAAAATTTACTGCTCAAAAAGTGATTAAATATAGCAAAAAAATCAATCACTTCCTTTGCTCTGTCAATCTCTTTAAAAAAACTGCTCAAGTGGTTTGCTTTGAGTAAAGCAAGCTTTTCAAAAAATTCGGGCCCATGTTTGGGCTTGTACACTATCAACACTCTATCCATCAACATTTCCAGATAAATATGTCGAAACAAATAGGGTCTAGATCGTTCTTTTTCAAAACTCGGCAAATGCAAATGCGCTTTGTAATAAATTTCTCTCTCCTGAAAAAAACCTGAACTGTGAAAGGCTTTATCTTGCCGGATATGACAGGCAATTCCCTTTCTTATTTCCAAACCGGACTTTAAACCCGGGGCAGTTTCCCGTATATTTCGCCTCAATTTTTGATTGAAGCCAGGAAACAAATCGGGCAAAATCAATCCCACTAAAAATTCAGGACTGCAATTTTTTTCAAAATAATAGTGGGAGAGAAAATTCATCTGAATAGTGGACTTATTGCCTGTGAAGGTAGGTAAATTTGATTAGTGGGTTAGCTGGCTGGTTGATCAGTTGATTGAATATAATTATAAAAAAACCTTTTCAGGGTTGTTCCTTTGACTAAAACCAAACCTTCAAGTTTATTGTGCCGATCCATTGAAGTTTACTGTTGCAAATACCAGATCGAAACGAAGGAACCTGATTATACATCTCATAACCCAACACTCATTAGTCTGTTAAATTCCTTAAATTTAAGAAATGAAAAAACAGAGAATATATTTGGATACTTCGGTTTTTGGTGGGCTTTTTGACGAGGAGTTCAAAGAATATACCGAACCCTTATTTGAACGGATAAAGAATTCGGAGTTTGATATTATTTACTCAAACATAACCGAAGATGAGCTGAAATTTGCACCTGACAGCGTAAAGGATATAGTAAATTCGTTGCCGAAAAACTCAATCGAATTTGTGAAATCCGATGTAGAAACCGTGAATTTGGCAAAAAAATATCTTGACGAAAAAGTTGTTGGAATTACATCATTTACCGACTGCCTGCATATTGCTCTGGCAACAATCCACAACGCAAATATTTTAGTGAGTTGGAATTTCAAACATATTGTGAATGTTGTTAGAATAATTGGCTACAATTCAGTAAATCTTGCAGAAGGTTATAAACAGATTGACATTCGATCACCAAGAGAACTAATAAACTATGAAGACTAAAAAAACGACAAAAAAAACCTTTGATGCTGTTAAATTCATGCGAGAACAAAGGGACAGAATTACCAAGGACATTATGCATTTAAGTCCAGAGGAAATCATTAAATATTTTGAACAAAAACAAAATAAAAACAGGATAAAACCCAGTACCTAACAACCATGGATTAAGTGATACAGTGAAATTGTAATTTTTTCATTGATATCATCACCCCTCACTATAAAAGAACCTACTTCGCCACCACAAACCTTTTCACCCAGCGCTGTCCATTGTATCTGAGCTCCAACAAGTATAAACCCTGGCTGAAACGGTCCAAATCAATGCGGTATTCTGCATTTGCATTGGTATCAATTTTAGTTTTTATTTCTGTACCAATAGCACTGAAAACCCTGATTTCAACATCCGGGACTATTGATTTCCCTGCTTTTACATAAAGTACATCCCTTGCAGGATTGGGATACAGTTCCCAACTCAGCTTATTATCTGCAAGTTCGATTGAATTGATTGTCCCTATCTTAACATTAAAAACTTCACTACAGGCATTGGCATCGCTAACAGTAAGTGAATAATTACCCGCAACAAGGTTGGTAGCCGTGCTGTCATTGTTTCCATTGCTCCAGTTGTAGAAATAGGGAGGCGTTCCGCCATCTACCTCAACATAGGCCGAACCATTATCAGCCCCGGCATCGGCATCAGAAGTATTTAACAAAATCGCCAGGGAATCGGGTTGTGAAACAGTGATACTTTCTGTTTTCTGGCAATTGGCAGCATCTTCGACTGTAACGGTATAGGTGCCTGCGGTAAGTCCGCTTAGATTTTCAGCACCCTGCCCGTTGCTCCATGTATAATCATAAGCTGGTGTTCCACCACTCACCTGCAGGCTGATGCTTCCACTATTATCACCAAAGCAGGCCAGCACATCTGATTTGCTGTAATCGATAACAGGCCCGTCACTGCTGATGGTTGCAAATTTTGAAACGGCACATCCCGCATTATCCGTTACCGTCAACACATAGGTTCCGGGACTTAGGCTATCCAGGGCGGGGCTTGTTTCACCATTGCTCCATTGATAGGAATATGGGGTTGATCCACCACTGACATTGCTTGTGATTTCACCGCCAGTACCACTACATGTAATATTGTTCGCGTTCAATGAAAGTGAAGGAGCATTGAAAGCACTGAGATTGTAATTTACAATATCAGTACACCCTTCAGAATCTGTAAGCGTGAGGTCATAACTCCCTGCTGAAAGATTATTGCGTGTATCGCTGCTACTGCCATTGCTCCAGGTGAAGAAATAAGGCGGTGTACCACCCTGTGGGTTTGCAGTAAGTGAACCGTTGTTATTGCCACAGGAAGGTTTATTGCCAGTAATTACAGCAACAAGCGTATCGGGCTCATATAAACTGACATTGACTGTTGCCAGGCAGTTGTTGGCATCGGTTACAGTCAATTCATAATTGCCCCCGGAAATATTTGTGATCAATGAATCAGTTGCTCCACCTGACCATAAAAAAGTATAAGGAGGACTTCCTCCATTGACTTCAGCATTAATTGCTCCATCTTCAGCCCCGGCACAGGAAACATCCGTTTTAAGAATATTGATTAAAGGAGCCCCGGAATTGTTCACTGAAAATGTCCTGTTGTTGCTGCAATTGTTGGCATCCGTTACAGTAACGGTATAATTTCCTGCTGCTAAATTGCTGAGTGTCGAATCGGAACCACCACCCTGCCAGGCATAATTGAATGGAGAAACACCTCCATTAACGGTCACTGTAATACTTCCATTGCTTTGGTTGCAGTCTGCATCGCTAATGTTACCGGTTATTATAATGGCATTAGGTTCACTTACATTAAAACTTTTATTGTTTGTACAGCCATTATTATCGGCAACAGTTACGGAATAAGTTCCTGCATTCAGGTTTGAAACATCTTCAGTTTGAGCTCCATTTGACCAGGAGAAATTATAGGGTGATGAACCACCACTAATCGTCAGGTCAATTGCACCATCACCGATACCATTACAGGAAAGGTTTGTAATGTTTTCTGAAATATCCGGAGCTGCATTTATGGTGATAAATGCAGTTTCTGTTTTGGTATCCGAACCGTCTGCATTGTCAACCGTAAGAGAGACCTCATAAGTACCGGCATTGCTGTAGGTCACCGATGGATTTTCCTGAGATGAACTTGAAGGAGTACCCCCCTGAAAAACCCAGCTCCAACTTGTGGGATTATTAGTAGATTGATCGGTGAACTGAATGTTACTTCCTTCACATGCAGAGGTGGTATTGGCTGAAAAATCCGCTACTGGCGCATTCCCAACAGATGGCTCGCACACAACAGGTATAATAATATTTGCCAAATCAACTTGCCATCCATCGCTATAGTTGTGCCACGTGCCATCATCCCATTTTTCCCAGGCAGTTCCGGGGGTGGTATTGCCAATTCGGTTGGTATATAAAGCTACAGTGTCTCCATTGCCATAAGTAAATTCAATTCCTGCATAAAAATCTCCATTTAGGGTAATAGCGGCAGGGAACTGGATAGTGATAAGGTTATTATTACTAACTGCAGAAACAATGCTGCTCAATGGTATATTCTGACTGGATAGTTCTGTATTTGGAGTACCACCTGCTCCATCCGCATCCCAAATTTTGGCTTCTACTGTAGCAGTTCCAGCGCCCTGCTTTCCAATACCAAAAAGAAAGGATACCTGACTCAGTTGATCTCCTGCACTGGCCTGAAAAAAATCTGCTTTTGCAAGATCCCCAAAGCCATTATGGCCAGCTACATAACCATTAGGAATACTGTTATTATCTGTAGAAGTATAAAGTGCTATTGTATCACTAGAACTAAAATTTTGTAAAGTGTCGCAATTTCCGGTAGCATTGTCCACTACTGTAATGTATGCAGTTTTTGTTTCTGTATCATTACCGAAAGCATTGCTTGCAGTAAGTGATACATCAAAAGTACCGAGGGTATTATAGGTTATTGAAGGGTTTTGCTGCGATGAACTGTTGGGTGTACCACCTGAAAACGCCCATGACCAGGAGGTAGGTGCATTGGATGAAAGATCAGTGAAATTGACCTGAGAGCCGACTGTAACAGTTGTAGATGATGTCGTAAAATCAGTAGTGGGAGGCGCATTTGTAATAACTTGATCAATATTGATATTGTCGAGGTACAAGTTATTACCAAATCCATTCACATTGATAAAAGCAAATTGCACATTGGGGTTTCCTGCCAAAAAGCTGATATCAAGACTATCGGTTTCCCAATCTCCGGAACCGGGCACAAATGAGCTGGTATTGTTAGGCGCAGTAGCAAGGTCACTTCCTCCGGAGCTTGTTAAAGCATAAAAGGTTTCACCACAATCATCTGTAAAGGCTACAATCAGGGTGTCAGAATATTGTGTTTGTCCATAGTAGGCATAAGCATAATCGTATTTTAAATATGCATTCCCGACATTGGAGAAATCATAATTGGGTGTGAACAATACATCCTGGTTGCCTGAAGCATCGTAATTGTAATTGTCAATAAATGCTGATGCAGAACTTTGGCCGTATCCACCTGCAGCAGTAGTACGCTCCCATGTGAAACTATTGTCAAAATTCAGGAGCTCCCAATTTGCTGGCGGAAAAGTCGTGTTTTGAAAGCCTTCTGTCAGCGGCAGACTTTGAGAAGCGGAGACTGTAATATAGGCTGTCTTGGTTTCCGAATCATTCCCATTTGGACCACTCACAGTAAGTGTCACATCATAGGTTCCGGGTGAACTATAAGTAACAGAAGGGTTTTGCAGGGAAGATGAAGAGGGGCTGCCACCGGAAAATGTCCAGGACCAGGATGTTACATTTCCATTAGAATTATCTGAAAAATCAACAGACTCTCCCGAACAGATATTTTGTTTGTTACTGCTGAAATCTGCAACCGGGGCAGTAGGGGTACTGCTACAGCCACTGGAATTCAAAAGCCCTGAACGCCATCCATCCAGAACTAAGTTCATATAATCGGCCTGTTCTATGGTAAACATATTGGTGCAACTCGAATAATCCATAAAATTCTCAAACATATCCCCAGGTGCAGGGGTATTGCAACTGTTTGATTGCTGACAGAGATTTGGCCCATCGGTATTGGGAGTGTCATTTAAACCATCATCGGTACTACAGCTTGGATTGGCATCACTGCCCCAGGGATGTTCAAGACCAAAATAATGACCAACTTCATGTGTAAGTGCATTGCCCTGCCCCTGATTGAAACCGATGGTGTATTCCAGAACTATACCATCATAAGCACTACCCACAACCTGCTGAGTGGGCAGTATGGCATAGCCACCAATTCCATTGGATTGTGTATTGCATATATCCACAATCCAGATATTGAGGAATTGACTGGGGTTTACAGCATCAGAACCCCCGCTGCTTGAAAACTTCATATCGCTGGATTCTGTATTGTAATCAAAACAAGTTTTGGAAGTATTGACACGGATTGTTTGATCAAGACAAAATTCCATTTCAGCATCTTCAGCTATTGGAACATATGCCTGACGGGGAAAGCCCAGATTGGTGTTTTGCTTTCTGAAATTTTCATTCAGCACACTGATCATATTGTCGATCTCGTTTTGTGGTACATTTTCAGCTTGTGTATTATAAACTACATGTACTACCACTGAAATGGTACGTACTGCCCTGGAACCTGAATGCTGGTTCCTGTATTGCTGCAGCTGCTGCTGAATATTCTGTCTGAACTGTTGCACTTGCTGTGCATAAACAGAGTCTTGCCGCATCATGTCTTCTGTAACCTGGCCGAAACCACAAAAATTTTGGGCCATTAATGAAGAATGAATTGATAAAACAGAAATAAAAAGCAGGATATACTTCATGAGTTGAAAATTTTGGAGTCAAAATTACAAAAAATGCACTGCCTGAAATTAGTTCATGATTGCTTGCAGGAAAACATCAACCGAGATTGACAGTATTTAATTTCTCTTTGTAAGCCGGAAGTGCTTTTTCAAACCTTTCAATGGTCTTTTCAAGATTGTCCTGGGATTTTCCCCCGGCAGCATTGGCATGCCCACCACCTTCAAAATTTGTTCCCGCAAAACTGTTGACATCAAAATCACCTTTGGAGCGGAAAGACATTTTAATCAGATCTGGGCGCTCAATAATGAAACAGGAAAAATAAACATCCTGCATTTTCAGCGGATAATTGACAATTCCCTCGGTATCTCCTCCTTTTACATTGAATTTTTCCCAGTCTTCTTTAGTAAGGTAAATCATGGCCGCATGGTATTCAGGATAAACAGTCATTCTATTGCTCAGGCAATGGCCTAATAATTTCAGCCTGTTTTCATTAAAACTATTGAATACACGGTTTTGCACAATATCGGGTTTCACCCCTTTTTGCAATAAATCAGCAACTATCTGATGAACCCGCGGAGTAGTGCATGAAAATTGAAAGCCACCTGTATCGGTCAATATACCAGTGTAAATACAATTGGCAATTTCCTCATCAATGGCATCGGAGCCTGTTAATTGCTCAATGACTTCATAGATCAATTCGCAAGTTGATGATGCTTTGGTATTGGATACCAATACATCCTGAAATTTTCCCGGAAAAAGGTGGTGGTCGATTACAGCCTTTTTAACATCCCGTTTTTCGATGAGCTCTCCCAATTCATTGATGCGGTGCAGGGCATTAAAATCCAGGCAACAAACCAGGTCACAAATTTCTATTTTTTTCTTTGCCAGCTCCTGCTGATAAGAATAGACTATAACATCTTTATCTCCGGGCAGCCATTTCAAAAAAGAGGCGTAGGGTGTGGGTGTAATCACATAAGCTCTTTTGCCCTGGTTCCTTAAATATCTCATTAAGGCAAGCGTTGATCCCATCGCATCTCCATCGGGATTGGCATGTGTCACAATCACTATTTCCCTTGAAAGTAATAGAAGGCTGCCGAGGGCCTTGATATCTTGTCGCATATTTATTTTTGAAATTCTGAAAGAAGGGCAAAGTAATAAAACTTCATGGAATAAAGCTGCAAAAGCTTTAGCTTTGCGCCAAAATTAAAAAACAAAACATGGCTGGAAATTTAACCTTTACAATGATCAAACCCGATGCAGTGGAAAAGAACTATATCGGTGCAATTTTAGACAAAATCAATGCTGCAGGCTTTCGCATAAAAGCGATGAAATATACCCGCTTGAGCAAAGAAGAAGCCGGGGCATTCTATGCAGTACACAAAGAGCGTCCTTTTTATGGCGAATTGGTGGAATACATGAGTGACGGCCCTATTGTTGCTGCTATTCTTGAAAAAGACAATGCAGTGGAAGATTTCAGGACTTTGATTGGAGCAACAAACCCCGAAGAAGCTGCTGAAGGAACCATCAGAAAACTGTATGCCGAAAGCATTGCCGCCAATGCCGTACACGGATCTGATTCAGATGAAAATGCTGCTATTGAGGCAGGATTCTTCTTCTCTGAATTGGAAAGGTTTTAGAAAATATTTATTATTACTATAGAATAAGGTAGAGGTGCTTCAATGAGTGCTTCTGCCTTTTTTTGTTTTTGGTTTTTCTGATTTGAATTATTCGTGTTAACAAATTTTGTTTAATTTGTATGGATTTGGAAAATGGAAAATTGGAATAATGGAAAGGAAAAATATCAATAGGGGTTTTAAACAACTGAGAGTTTGGAATGATGCAGTTGATTTATATGTGCTTAGCTGTAAATACTTGACTAATGCACCATTTGAATTGAAAAAAACAATGGGTAATTGTATTGATGCAGCCCATAGTATTAGCAGAAATATTGCTGAAGGTTATTCCAGAAAAAGTATTCGCGAATATCTACATTTTCTCAACTACGCATTAGGGTCATCTGGCGAATACCATTCGTGCATTGTTAGTTTTTATAGAGCCAATCAAATTTCTAAAGAGACCTTTAACGAACTTGATAGTTTACATTTTAAAACTGAAAATGCATTAATCAAGCTAATCAAATCATTACAGTCAAAAATGAAGTCCGGTAATTGGCAGGATCAATTTTAATCTCCAATAATCCAGAACTGCAACATTCCAAGACCCCATCATTCCACTATTCCATCAATCCCCTCACCTCACCCATTCCACTTTATCCTCAATAGGTTTTCTTCTGCCTTTTGGTGTTGGTTTTTTGATTTTTCCCACATAGAAAAAGCCCAGCAGCTTGTCTTCACTGCCCAGGTCAAAGAAATCAAGTACTTCCTTTGATCGATTGAAGGTAACACCGCCTGTACTCCAGTAGGCTCCGACCTGATAAGCAGCAGCCGTGAGATACATGTTCTGGACAGCGCAGGCAACTGCCAGCATTTCTTCCAATTCAGGAATTTTAGGGTTGTTGCCTCTTTTCATGACAATGGCAATAACATGGGAAGCCAGTAGCGGAAAAGAAGATAGTTTATCAAATTTCTTTTGGGTGAATTTTTCTACAGGCGTATGCTTGCGGTATATTTCAGCTTGAAAATCGGCCAGTTTTTTTAGCCCTTCCCCTGTGAAAACTGTAAAACGCCAGGGTTCTGTATTCCCATGATTTGGCGCCCAATTGGCGTTTTCCAGCATTTGCTCAATTATGGAATCGGGGATTTTTGCACTAGCTTCAAACTGAAGTGGCCAGGTAGATCTGCGAGTGGCAATTAATTGGTTGAATTCTTCTGTGTTCATCACAAATAAATTATAAAAGCAAAATACGCTTTCAAAACAAAACAAAAAAGCGGTAAAATCCGTATGATAAGGATGAACCCGCTTTATGTAATTGAGAAAATTGCATAATCCGGGGTATATGGTTTTTCAGAAAAAATAAATACGCTTGACAATGTCACAGCGTTGTAGTACATTATGTATGCATTTCGATAAAAAAACAGGTTTTTATTCAGTTCATTCTTCAAAAAATTCAATTCAATGGTTTTAAAAACTAACAAGTTAAAAAAGTATCTATCGCTAACATTTTCAGCACTGTTTATTGCAGCATTGTTCTCTGCATTTACCAGTTCCGACAAGGCAAGCGACAAATCAAATAAGAATGACAAAGATGTTGATGTAATGGAAATGGCCAAAGATTTGGGAATCAGAACTGAAGTGGACGAAACTCAGTACAGTAGCCATCCGGGAATAAAAGTAAAAATCACTGACAACGAATCCGATATTAAGGTGAATTTTTTCAACCTTAATTTCAAAAGATATAAACTAAGCATTTACGATGTCAATGGATTGGCGATTGGTCATTATGAAGATTTTGAAGATGCCAGGGCATCGATTGACACCCGGTTATTTGACTCAGGGGTATTCCTCTACAAAGTGAGTGGCGAGGGCAATATTTTTGCAGGAAAATTTGAACTGAAATAGCATTATATTTTGTGGTGACAAATTGTTTTTAATTACAAAGGGCGGCTTAACAGTCGCCCTTTACTGTTTATATACAGCGCACATAAACAGGAGGCAGCTCCAGTTTGTTACTTAAATTTCCTGCACGATCTATTAATTGCACAAAGTATGTAATACTATCCAAAGGATAATCCGGATCGGGAGCACAGGCTAAGCCCGATGGCGGTAAACAGCACACAGAACTTGGTACAAAATATATTTCACCTGAAATAGATCGGGAATTACCCTTTTCTGGGACAAATGGAAGATTGAAACTCCCCAGGCAATTTGTTCTGCCATCAATCAACAATAAACTTACTGTAGGATGCTCAAAACAACTGCTGTCACAGGGATCACACTCTTCGGCATTAAATTCCTGGAATCCCAAATCACCATCACCATCGGTAAAGCTGATGCGAATTGAAAAAGTGTCCAGTTGATTGATCGTGTCCTTTGAAAAACTGAGGAAATCAATTTCAGGCTCCAGTGGATAACTTGGCGGAGATACACAGGCCGACCAGAAAAAAATTACAATAGCAGAAAGAGTTAAAAAATACTTCATTGGAATAAATAAAACTTAGTGTATCGAAATTACAAAATTTATTGCGATGATATTCCGGGTTATATCCGGATTCAATTTATTTACAGAACTTTGGCACAAATGCAGAATTTCCATTCGAAAAACGCCTTGCAATGGCTTGAAAGTATTCGGGCAGATAATTTCGCTCAAAAGGCATTGGAATTGTTCCGCTGGCAGGCCATTCATTGCCAGATATATTCTGAATACCTGCGCTTGCTCAAAATTCAGCCCGAAAAGATAAACAACTTATGTGACATACCTTTTTTGCCCATCGAATTGTTTAAAAAGCACAAAATAATCTCCGGAAACACAACAGCAGAATTGCTTTTTGAAAGCAGCGGTACTTCAGGACAAACTAGAAGCAAACATTATGTAGCCTCCTCTGAAATTTATCATTGGACAGGAAGGAGAGGATTTGAAAATGCTTTTGGCAAAATTAAGGATTGGGCAATTCTAGCACTGTTGCCCTCCTACCTGGAAAGGCAATCGGCATCCCTGGTATATATGGTACAACAGTGGATAGAGGCATCCGGAAATACACATTCCGGTTTTTATTTGAATGACCTTAAAGCACTCGATCAAAAATTAAAATTCCTGAATAGACAAAAGCAAAATACCCTGCTGATAGGCGTAAGTTTTGCTTTATTGGATTTGGCTGAAAAATTCCCGCAGAATTTAGGCAAGATCAAAATCCTTGAAACAGGAGGCATGAAAGGCAGGCGAAAGGAAATGATCCGTGAAGCCCTGCATGATGAACTCAAAAAAGCTTTTCAAAAAGACAAAATATATTCTGAATACGGGATGACAGAAATGCTCTCGCAGGCCTATACAAGGGGTGGGGAATTGTTTTACCCTCCTGATTATTTGCGTATTCTGGCGCGTTCCGTTTACGATCCTTTTGAGAAATATCCGAGTGGTAGTGGAGCTTTAAATGTAATAGACCTGGCCAATATTTTTTCCTGTGCCTTTATTGAAACCCAAGACCTGGGGACTGTCAACAGTGATTACAGCTTTGAAGTCAAAGGCCGTATGGACTATTCTGAGGTACGAGGCTGTAATTTGATGGTGGTGTAATCAATTCATTAAAACTCAATTTACCTCCCCGATTCCGACCTGTAAAACATATAAATACTAAAACTGCTCCAACCGGTAAGGCAATGCCACAGTGCATGTCCCTGAAATAAGGAGTCGGGATTGCATAAAATATTTTCACGATCCAAATACCAAAGCACAAAAGCTGCTGTAAGGAAAAATAAGGCGCTGAATATCCATTTCATATTGCGCTGTGGCTTTCTTAAAACTTGATCAAGCACAATAAAAAGCACAACAATTAGGATAAAAGCCGGTAAAACTACTAAACCGTTTAAAGACCATTTATAGATGTACAACAGCAAATCGGCAAGAAGTAGAGTTGTCACTATTCCCAAAAGGAAATTTTTGCGATTCGGAAAAAAATGAAAAACCGGGTAAGCCAATAAAAATGCCATAATGGAATACACCCCTGTCATATCCCAGCGCTGTGCAATAGCACTTAAGGAGGCATGATAGAAAAAACTCCCCCCGCCCAAAAGAATCAATGAAAGTGCAAAAACAACTGATAACAAAGGCCATTGCTGCAATCTGTTTTTGTTTATTTTTTGGCGAAAATCCCAAATTGCAAATGCCAAAACCTGGAAGCCCAGCCACACATATGCCAGGTTTGAAAAAGTATTGCTCGGTTCACGAATCAAACGGTCCATGCGGTTTCTCTCGCAAAATTCTTCATACTTGCCGGCCTCACCAGGCAACCAATTTTCCCAGAAAGCGATATCATAAAAATACCAGGAAAAGACCAAGAGCGGAAGTGCGATCAATACAGTTAAAAGTGCAGGCCACAGGTAATAGACTAAAGGCATTTTTGTAAGTTTGTTTTTGTAAAATTATAAATACACTTTAAAAAATAGAGTTCTCTTTAAAATCAGGCACAAAGTTTTTATATTTGCCTGTATGTTAAAGTGTTAAATTCTAAAAAATTATTAAAATCAAAGTTATGTTTAAGCAAGTTAATAAGTTAAATTTTATCCTGATTATTTGTTTTTCTTTCCTTTTAATTTTTGGTGCCTGCCTTAAAGACGATGGGGAAGGCAATCAGGATGAGGGAGCTGAAACACAGTACCTCAGTGGCACTACGGATGCCCCAATGACACTTGAAAACATATATGAGGATCCACAACGGATAGACTATTTTGTTGATGGAAACTGGTCGATTGATGCCGCAGTTACCGTAGAGCCAGGTGTACGAATCGTTATGAAATCAGGTATGCGAATCATAATAAAAGCTGAAGGCTCATTAGACGCAAGCGGTACTGCTTCCAAAAAAATCTATTTTATAGGTGAACAAGATGTTGAAGGCTATTGGGATTATATTCGTTTTGACAACTCCAATAATTTAAACAACAGACTGATCCACACAGTAATAAGCAATGGTGGCGGCTATCAACACACAGAAGCAGCAGTTTTTCTGGATGGAAGTTCAAGGCTTATCATGCAAAATTCCGAAGTCACTAAAAGCGCACGCTTCGGACTTTTCGTAGATGACACTGATGCCCGTCTTGATGACTTTGAAAACAATACATTTACCGAATGTGGCCAGCATCCCATTCACCTTGATGCCCTTCATCAAACCGATTATATGGATGCCAATACGGATTTTTCTACAGGCAATACCTATAATACTATCTCAGTAGATGGAGCCACATCAAGTCAACCATTTACCGTAAGAAAAGTATCCGGTGCTTATAAGCTAAACGGATCTTCCAATATAGAATCAGATGTGGTAATAGAAGCCGGTACAGAAATTTTAATGGGTGCAGGGGCAAGAATTACCGTAAGAAGTGGTGCTTCCTTAAAAGCAATAGGAAGTGCCAATAATAGAATTAACATTTCAGGAGATCAGCAATCTAAAGGCTATTGGGACTATATCCTGTTTGATAATTCAAACAATACCAATAATGAATTTCAGTATGTAGATGTAAGTTATGGCGGGGGCTATCAACATAGAGAAGGGGCTATTTACCTCGATGGATCTTCCCTGTTCAAAATGGGCAATTCAAGCGTGAATTACAGTGCCAGAAATGGCATTCATGTGGAAAGCAATGCCGATTTTGATGATAGTGATGGCAATAATGGTTTTACCGGAAATGATGGTGATGACATTCACTATGAGTAATGTATTAAAATATAAGCTTGAAAAATTATTGTATAGAATAGGGTATATTCAACTAAAAAACTTTACTGTTTCTTAATTATGCATTTAATTATAAACCTAAAATAGCTATATTTGAAACGGATATCACTTTATAACTATAATAAAAACAGGTAGCAAGAGTAAAAATATTTAAAGAGACAATTGATCGTTTTAAATTAAACATAAATATGCATGTATAATATAATTTGCTTCTGTGCTATAGATGCTGTATCTTGCCCTTTTTAATGACATATAGGCAAACGTCAATCACGAATAATAAATAATCAAACATGAAAAAAAAGCACTACCAATGTAAATTTGTTTCCCTTGATGAAGCAATGGAAGATGCGAAAAAACAATCTGTTGCGCTTAAAAAACCTGTGGCTGTAATCCAGTCAAAACGATTGTTTTATTCTGATTCCAATATTGAGCCTCAGCGTTGGGAAACCCTTCATGCTGTGTATAAAGACGGGAAGAAACAAAAATAAAACTGACCGCACAGCAAAAAACAAAGCACCAGTAAATTTTTACCGGTGCTTTATTGCTATTCTTATATTTAGCCTGAATATGGCTTAGGAAACCAGCTTTTCGCGCAGCATAAATTCCAGTTGCTCATTGGTGCGTTGCAAATTCACGAGCATGTTTTTTTGCTCCAAACGTTTTTGATATACAGCATAGGCATCATTCACTATTTCAAGTAACTGATCTGTTTCCCAGGGCTTGTTGATATAGGCATAAATATGTGTTTTGTTGATGGCTTCAATAATATCTTCTATTACAGCATAACCTGTCAGTAATATCCTAATGGGATCAGGATGACTGTCAATAATCGATTGTAGAAAATCCACACCGGAAATCCCTTTCAAATATTGATCAGTAATAACAACATGTATTTCTTCTTTATCCAGTATTTTTGTGCCTTTTTCAGGTGAATCTGCAGTATATACAGTAAAATGTTTTCTGAAACTGGCCTTAAAAGCCTGTAGATTATTCACTTCATCATCTACGTACAACACTTTTATTTTATCGTCTTTCATCACTTAATTATTCTTAGGTTTATACAATCTTCCGATTGCGTAAAATTTTATACAAGTGTTTATACGTTAAAAAAGCACTCTGGTTACATAGATCAATTGAAGCAGGATGATTCTATCACATACAAAACATACGCCTTTAAACTTACGTATATTACGAAAATATTCGAATTTAAATTGCCAACACCAAACTATTTTTACTGTTGATAATTGACCTCAATATATTGATAACCAGCATGTAATTGTTGGCAACCTAGTTTGTTTTGTGGATATATCTAAAGTTGAAATGCACAAAAACACCTAAATGCACAACTGTTCTATATTTCATTAATGTGCTTACAAAAAAGTACTTATCAAGAAGTTATTGTGCATAATTTGACAATAAATCCATGAATAATTTCCCCTGATTTAAACTTGAATCTTAATTTCAAAGCTACTATACTGCGATAATTATATTATAGCCAGGGTCAGGAGACGCACAAGTATAGTTGCGAGGCAGAGTCAGATTAAAATGAGCAAATTACAAACAAGTTTAAACAGCCTTCTCGAAAAGTCTTACAAGGATAAAACGGTTTACAAACCCGACTTTTTCAATTTGTCCCACGAGAAAGACCGCCATGCTTTCGAAGCACTATTGAAGCATCCTGATTTGCGCATTGCTGATGAATTGCATGGACAATTACGGGAATTGATTAAATCCCAGCACCCAAAACACAAATTCACCTCTGAAGAATTGGATGCTGAAGCAAATAAATATTGCGGAGATACCCCCCCGGAAGAATACGGGGTTTGGGTCTATTATCCCTGGCTGAACAAATTGGTACATATACTGGATGAGCAAGAATATAAAGCAGTAAGAACCAATAGAAATCAATTCAAGATTATGCCCGAAGAGCGGGAAATACTTGCCAAAAAAAAGATTGGTGTGTTGGGGCTTTCAGTCGGGCAATCAGTAGCCATTGCGCTTTCTATGGAGCGCAGTTATGGAGAGTTGCGCATCGCTGACTTTGATATACTGGAATTGTCCAACCTGAACAGGATTCGCTCAGGAGTACAAGATCTTGGTTTGTTAAAAACTATTTCTACAGCGAGGCAAATAGCGGAAATCGACCCCTTTTTAAATGTAAAGTGTTTTCACGAAGGGATTACAGAAGAAAATATCGAATCATTTTTTCTGGATGGCGGAAAATTGGATATGGTACTGGATGAATGCGATGGATTGGATATTAAAATCCTGGCCCGGAAAAAAGCAAAAGAATTGAAAGTGCCGGTAATCATGGAAACCAGCGACCGGGGGATGTTGGATATTGAGCGCTTCGACCTTGAACCTGAGCGCCCCATACTGCATGGATTGATAGATCATTTAGAAAATGACCCGTCAAAACTCAAAGGGCTAAGCAACGAAGAAAAAGTACCCTACATACTTCCTATGATTGGATTGGATACGATGTCTGATCGCTTGAAGGCTTCCATGCTGGAAGTTGAGCAAAGCATTACTACCTGGCCACAACTGGCCTCTGATGTAATTCTTGGCGGAGCGATTTCTGCTAACGTATGCAGAAGAATTGCTCTTGGAGAACTCAATTCATCCGGACGGTTTTTCGTTGATTTGAATGAAATTATTAATTCTGATAATGCTTATAGTTTCCTTGATGGATCTGATGAGAAAAATGAGGAAGAAACATTCGATAGCCAAACAGATTTCAAAAAACTTCAGGCTGAATTCGGGCAACTCGAAATTGATAAAGCTCTGATCAAGGAATTAGTAAAAGCAGCAATATGGGCACCATCTGGCGGAAATAACCAGCCTTGGAAATGGATTTATAATAATAAAAATTTGTATTTATTTCTTGACAACAAGAGAGCAACTTCTTTTTTGGATTATGCTGCTGCTGGATCTTACCTAAGTCTCGGAGCTGCGGCTGAAAACCTGATATTAAAGGCTCATGAATTGAATTTAGAAGTAGAAGTTGATAAATTTCCAGATAATAAACAACCGTTTCTTGCTGCTGTTTTCCGCTTTTTCAAACCTAAAATCAGCAATGCAAATACAACTGCTCATCAGTTTGATGATTTGGTTAAAGTAATTGATATAAGATTGACCAACCGTTTACTTAGGAAACCTGCACCTATAGAACATAACAAATTAGAATTCTTAAAAAATACTGCTCGCAGTATTCAGGGTGCTGACATTCATTTTTTAACCGACAGATCAAAAATGGATCAACTGGGGACTCTGATTGCTAAAATTGATCGCTTACTTATAACACATAAAGAAGGTCATCATGGTTTTATCAATGAAATCAGATGGACTCCAGAAGAAGCAGAAAAGACAAAAGATGGAGTTGATTTAGCAACCATTGATTTAAGTGCAGGAGAAGCTGCAGGTTTTAAGATTGCTAAAAACTGGTCAGTAGTAAGTACTCTTAACAAATGGGGTGGAGGCAGTGCTTTCGAAAAGCTTTCAAAAAAGGGTGTTGCTAGTGCTTCTGCAATGGGATTATTAACAATGACTGGCGCAGATTCTGAAGATTTTTTTGATGGAGGCAGGGCACTCGAAAGACTATGGCTGAGAGCCAATGAGCAAAAAATAGCTTTCCAACCGATGACCGGTCTGACTTTTATGCTTCACCGCTTAATCACTGGAAATGGAGAAAATTTGGAAAGTGATCAAATTAAAACACTACAAGCTATCAAGAATGATCTTTATGAACTGCTTTCAATTTCAGAAAATCAATACCCTGTATTTTTATTCCGATTGCTAGTAGCAGAGGAACCAAAAGTAAAATCATTGAGAAGGCCAATAAGTGAGGTTTTGGAATATAATTAATACTAAAAATGACTGAACCAATTACAATAAGGGCATTTAGAGCTATTGATGAGCCTGAAACTTGCCAAAAGTTTTACAAAGGACATATTGATGCTTTAAGAAGTTTTGGAGTAGAGCCCATTAGTTCAGCTAAAATAGAATGGATTGAAAATCCTAATGTTTTTGGAGTAATTGCAGAATATAATAATAAAATTTTAGGAGGGGTTAAATTACATAGATATGATTACAATTATAAGCTCCCCATTGAAAATAGCGTGGGTTATTTAGATGATAAAATTTTCAAAATAATAGAGAAAAACAGAACAAAAAATTTAGGTGAGCTATGTGGTCTGTGGAATACTAGAGAAATTGCTGGAAGAGGATTAGGTTATGTATTATTAAGAGCATTAGTAGTAATTACTAGTCAAGTTCAAGTAGATACCTTAATCTCATTATCCTCAGATCATACAATCAAAATGCTACGAGGCTTAGGATACAGAGTTATAAGAACTTTGGGTAATAATGGTGAGTTTTTATTTCCAACCAAAGACTATATTGCAAGGGTAATGATACTTAATTCCAAAACATTATCATGGGCTTTACCGTATAACAAAACTACAATGTTATCATTAAGAGATAAGCCTGAGCAATTTAGAATAGAATCTGGAAATAAAGGGAAAATAAATGTTAAATACAACCTTAATATCAGCGTCTTAGTTTAAAGTTGCAATATCAGGTTTTAAAACTAAAACACCTGAATAATGAGACTTTTACAAATTTTATTTATTATATTTATTTTTTCAAGCGCACTTAAGTCAGAAGTTAAGACTTTTACTTATGATGGAGAAAATGTCAAAATTACCGGGGAACATATTGGGATTATAGAAGACTCTACAAAACAATTGGATTTTAATGATATTGTCCAAGAGAACAATTTCATTACAAGTGATCAAAAAGTGCCAAATTTAATGATCACAAAATCTGTATTTTGGGTAAAAATAAATGTTCAAAATAATTCAAAAGAAGAAAATTTATTATTAATGCGAATCAAGGGTTGGATATCAACAAAAAAGATGTTGATATAA
>JBBDNB010000014.1 GCA_040877935.1 Chitinophagales bacterium | reverse complement strand
ACAGAATTGAATATGCAGCGATAGCAATGCCGGAGGCATTCAATGTTTATAAAAACCAAGTAAAATACTTTTGCAGACCCCAGCGGGGTCTTACTAGTTGCACAATTCCTGCTTAAAAAATGTATTTGAGGCATCGAAAGGTAGGTATTCAAAATGCTTTATGAGCTCCGTAACTTTTCCATTAAAATTACTTGCAAACCGAGAATGGATGACAAAAACAATTGCACTTAAGTTTCAAGTTTATTCCGATCTATATTATCTCGTCCTCGCTTTAATAAACTGTCTGCGGTGCTGTACATCCTCTACAATCAATTTGCTGATGATGTCGTGCATGATTTCCGTGGTACCTGCACCAATGGTCATCAGGCGGTTGTCGCGAAAGGCGCGCGCCACGCCATAATCCTCATTATAGCCCCAGCCCCCGTGAATTTGCAGTGCTTCGTTGATCACTTTTTGCGATTCCTCTGATACAAATGCCTTGGCCATGGTAATGATCTTGATGGCTTCCGGGCCTTTTTCTATATATTCAGCAACCGCCCTAAAAGTAATGGAGCGACAGGCTTCTATCTGAATGGCCATTTTTGCCATTTTGTGGCGAATCACCTGAAATTGACCAATTTGCTTGCCAAATGCTTCCCTTTCCTTGGAATAGAGCATGGCTTTTTGCAGTGCCCACTCAGCACCATAGGTTCCCATCACAGCAGCGATCAGTCTTTCCTCCTGGATATTGTTCATCACATAGTAAAAGCCCATATTCACTTCGCCCAATAAATTGGCTTTGGGCACTTTGCAGTTTTCAAAAAACAACTGACCGGTATCACTGCTGTGCATGCCCAGTTTATTTGTTACCGGAATGGCCTGAAAACCTTCCGTATTGGTCTCGAAAATCAAAAGGCTGAGGTTGTAGCTTTCTCCGGTTCTCACCAAAAGCACAACAAAATCAGCCATAGTGCCATTGGTGATCCACATTTTGGAGCCATTGAGCAGAAAGTGATCGCCTTTGTCCTCGGCTTTGGTGGAAATATTCCCCAGATCGGAACCCACACTGGGCTCTGTCAGTCCCAAAGCTGCGATTTTCTTGCCCTCAAGTGCTGGGCGCAAAAACTTTTCTTTTTGTTCATCGGTACCCAAAGCATTGATCAATGGCAAGGGCAAATAGGTATGCGCATACAATGACATGGCCAAACCACCCATATTGCAATAGGCCAATTCAGCAGATACAGCGGCAGCACCCCAAAGATCCATTCCGCTCCCTCCTACTTCCTCGGGAAAACTGACGCCCAAAAAGCCCAGTTCGCCCATTTTTTCAAAAATGTGGCGCGGACATTCCTTATTGGCCTCCCATTCCGCAGCATGGGGTATCATTTCTTCTTCTACAAATTGTCTTACGGATTTGCGGAGCATTTCGTGCTCCTCTGTAAATGGATTGAAAACTTGGTTCATGTTTATTTTGGATTTTGCTGTTATTTAAACCTGTGATTGATCAAGCCTAAAATTATCATTTCTTTTTTAGAAATCATTTGGCTTAAAAATATAGTCTTATTAGGTGTGTTTTTTTGGGAGAAGAAGCTTGAATAAGAAAAAGGAAAGTCATCCGATGACTGGTGTTTATGTAATTTCTGCAGTTCCAATTCTATTTGTACAGCTAATGTACTATAGTCATCGGATAACTGAAACAGGAAAGACATTTCTCAAAGTCATTATTTTCTGGCTGAAGTTGAATGGCCACAAGATAAAATCTTGCGGCAGATGGCGTTTTCAAACTTTCAAAAGTCCCAAAAGATGGAATATTGTGAAAGTTGGCACAAATAGTTCGGGCATTTTTCCACCAAATTTCTATTGCATTTTTAGCCTTGCATTATTGGGACGAAGCGCAAGTACGGCTTTGAGATGCCATAGTCTTTACCCTTTGAGAAATGCTTGTATAATGATAAATTTTTTGGCAAATCCAGCAAATCACCTGAATATTTCAGCAACAAATGAATACAGTTTGTAAGGTTTTCAAAACTTTTTATCCGAGTAAACAACCTCGGGGCAAGCCCACGAGGCATTTATTTGAAAAAAATACTTTTGATTACGAGGCCTGCCCGAATAAAAGCAGGCGGGCAAGCCTCGGAGCACCCGCCTGCTTAGTCGGGCAGGTTTAAATCTCGATTATCGAGTAAAAAATCTATCAGACCAAAGCCTTATCAATCACTTCCTGCATTTTTTCCACATAGTGGAATTTCAGGCCTTTGAGATAATCTTTGTCAATTTCCTTGATGTGTTTTTCATTGCTTTTGCAAAGCAGTATCTCTTTTAATCCGGCACGTTTTGCTGCAAGGATTTTTTCCTTTATCCCTCCCACGGGCAATACTCTGCCCCTTAGTGTGATTTCGCCAGTCATTGCGAGATAAGGTTTTAGGCGTTTTCCGGTAAAAGCAGAAGTCAATGCTGAAAGCAATGTCACACCAGCAGAGGGGCCATCTTTTGGAATAGCACCTTCTGGTACGTGAATATGGATAGAAGTATCCTTGAATCGCTCAGGGTCAATATTCAGTTCATCGGCATGAGAACGAATATAGCTCAATGCTGTAGTTGCAGATTCTTTCATCACATCTCCAAGGTTGCCGGTTAGTGTCAGGGTTTCTTTTCCTTTACTCAGTGAAGACTCAATAAACAGGATTTCTCCACCAGCCTGGGTCCAAGCAAGTCCTACAGCAACACCTGGTGGCTGTTTTTCACTGTAAATGCTCCTGTCAAAAATTTCAGGGCCAAGATATTCATGCAATTCTTCTTGCTTCACTTGTTTACTATAAGACTCATCCAATGTGATTTTGCGTGCCACTGATCGCATTACAGAAGCCAGTTGCCGCTCAAGTTCCCTAACACCGGATTCTCGCGTGTATTTTTCAATAATCGTAGAAATCAATCCGGGACTAAGTTGAATATCGGTAGCTTTCAAACCATGATCCTGACGCAAACGAGGAATCAGATGTTTTTTAGCGATCTGCACTTTTTCTTCTACCGAATATCCGCTGAGCTGTATGACCTCCATCCTGTCGCGCAATGCCGGCTGAATACTTCCTATTGAATTGGCTGTAGCAATAAACATCACATTTGACAGATCGTATTCCAACTCTAAATAATTGTCATAAAAGCTGTGGTTTTGCTCCGGATCCAGTACTTCTAATAATGCTGAACTAGGATCTCCTCTGAAATCTTTCCCCACTTTGTCTATTTCATCCAGTATAAAAACAGGATTAGAAGATTTTACTTTTTTCAGAGACTGAACTACCCTGCCTGGCATAGCACCAATATATGTTTTGCGGTGCCCGCGAATTTCAGATTCATCGTGCAAACCACCCAAAGACATACGTATGTATTTTCGGTTTATGGCACGTGCAATTGAGCGTCCCAAAGAAGTTTTCCCCACTCCGGGAGGGCCAACAAAACAAAGTATGGGCGATTTCATATCTCCCTTGAGTTTAAGAACTGCAAGGTATTCCAGTATTCTTTCCTTGATCTTGTCAAGACCATAATGGTCTTTATCCAATATGGTTTTGGCCTTTTTAAGATCGAGGTCATCTTTTGTAAATTCCCCCCAGGGCAAATCGAGCAGCAATTCGAGGTAATTAAGATTGATGGAATATTCCGCTGCGGCCTGATTGACGCGCTGCAATTTTTCCACTTCTTTTTCAAAATGCTCTTTTATTTTAGGGCCCCATTTCATTTTCAGGGCCTTTTTCTTGAGCTTTTTAATTTCAGGGCTCTCTCCGTCCCTGCCCAGTTCTTCCTGAATTGTTTTGAGTTGTTGTTGCAGGAAAAAATCTTTCTGTTGTTTTTCCAGGTCGGTTTTTACTTTGCTCTGTATCTTGTTTTTAAGCTCGAGCATTTGAAACTCACTGTTCAGGTGTTCCAAAACCAATTCAGCCCGCTGCATTAAATTATCGCTCTCCAGAATGCTTTGCTTGTCTTTCAACTTGCTGTTCAAATTGGATGAAATAAAGTGCATCAAGAATGTGGCACTGTCGATATTTTTAAGCACAATTCCCGCTTCAGAAGGAATATTGGGCGAATTTTTCACAATCTGTCCTGCCAAATCTTTTAAGGAGGATATCAGTGCTTTGAACTTGCCCTTTTCTTTTGGTTCGGGCAGTTCATCTTCCATTAGTTTTACATTCGCAGCTATATAGGGTTCTTCTTTTTTTATTTCCTCAATTTTAAAACGCTGCTTACCCTGAATGATCACCGTACTGGAGCCATCCGGCATTTTTAGCATTTTCACGATTTTTGCTATTGTGCCAACTTCGCTCAGGTCTTTACTTTCGGGATCTTCTACTCCCGGATCGCGCTGCGCTATTACACCGAGTATCTTATTGCCTTTATGCGCTTGTTTTACTGCTTTAATAGAACGGTCTCTTCCTACTGTAATAGGTATTACCACACCGGGAAACAAAACGGTATTTCTCAAAGGAAGAATGGGTATCTCACCATTTATTTCTTCCTTGATTTTATCTTCATCTTCATCTAAAGACAGCATAGGCAAAAATTCTACTTCTTCTTCTCCAAATGGAAACATTATCTCTTCAAACATTATTCTTCTCGCTTTAATAGTCAAAATGTCAGTACTTTCAATTGAAAATACCGAGTCAGTACTTTGTCAATTTTTATGCCAATAAGCTTTTATTCAACACATAGTGTTTTTAAATGATTTCATTTGTTTTTCTAACTTTAACCAGTAATTGTAAAATAGTACTTTATCAAAAATCGAAGAAACGGCTTAAATTCAATTAATGATTTTACATAAACTGATTATAAGGTTACTTCTAAGCTCCTAATAATTTTGAACATTAAAAACATCTATTCCAAAATAATAATAACTGCAATAAGCGGAATATACCTCTATATCTTGCTTGTGTTTGGCATTGGCTTATCCGAGGACGCTGTTTCCTACTGCTACGCTGCACAAACTTTTACTGAGCAGGTATTTATGAAAAATATTGATGGATCCGCATTTGTGCACTGGCCGCCATTAATGCCTTTTTTGATCGGTATTTTGAGTTTGCTGTCAGAAAAATTACTGCTGCTCCTGCCCTTGTTGAGTATTGTACTGACTTTATGGGCCTGTATTTTATGGGCAAACAAATTGCTTAAAAACCGGGGACTTCGACTCCTATTGCTGATTCTATTTGCATTCAACTTCGCGCTGGTTTATACAGCACCAATGCTCTGGAGCGATTTGCTCTTCCTGGCTTTGTTCTTATTCTGGCTATATGCACTGGATGAAAAAAATACAAAGCGGGTAATTTTGCTCTTTGTACTGATGAGCCTATTGCGCTATGCAGCGCTCTTTTTCCTGCCTTTGCTATTGCTTTATCTATATCGCAACTACAGCAGAGCCAAGGGCTTTAGAAGTTTTGCCCAGTCAATATTATACAGTATTGCACCCATAGCACTTTGGCTGACTTATACCTATTTGCAATCCGGGCATATTTCAGGAGCACGGATGTTTCCGGCTGAATATTTTGCTGATAATTCTGAAGCTATTGCCAGTGAACTGGGCAAGTGGGTTCTTCCGGCAGGATCACCTTATTTCATACATGTTTTAGCTACTGCATTTGTCCTGATCTTGCCATTATGGCTTATCAGAGCGTATCAATATGTTATTTTGGCTCATTTGACTTATGCAGCAGGGATTATCATCAGCTATTTTCTGTTTGATATGCAAGCACCTGATGCGCGACTTCTGCTTCCATTAGTTCCTGCATTTCTATTTGCAATGCTCCTGCTGATAGAACAAACAGTGCAGCAAAAAAAGCATGTATTTCTTGCAATATTGCTGTTGTGGTGTAGCTATTCGGTAATAAGAGGCGGTAAATTGTTATTGCAGCAAATCAATGGAGATTTTGGAAAATACAACCGGGGCTTGTGGCAGGAAGCCCAATCCAAAAAGCTCTGTACTGATATTGCCACTTATGAAGATAAGTTGCTCATTAGCAACGATGCTTATGGGTTGAATTATTTGTGCAATAAAGAAGCAATGATCTGGCCCAAAGACATTTATTTTTTAAAGGCCGATAGTTTGCCAGACAAAGGAATATTCATTTGGATCAGGCAAAAGGATCCTTATCAACTCTATACGCCCTCTGCTATTCTGTCAGTTTATAAGAGCGATACATTATTGCTGCGCGATAATTGGATATTGATGCAATTGGAAAAACACTGATTTTAGATCAGCTGTTTTCCGGCTTTTTGTGTTTCCACCTGCGATGCGACCAGAGCCAGTATTCAGGTTGTTCAAGTATTTCTTTTTCGAGCAAACGGGTGTGTTTTTCCGTAATCTCCCCGTGTTCAGCTTCAGCGGGATTTTCATCTATCAACTCAACAGTAGCTTCATAATAGCCCCGTTTTACTTTTTTGATATAAGCAAATACTACGGGGTAATTGTATATTCGGGCAAACTTTTCAGGGCCGAAAACCACAGCTGTGTCTTGATTTAAAAATTTAGTCCAGTAAGCGTTGTCGGGGTTTCCGGGAGATTGATCAGCAGCAAATAATGGTGCAATCAATTTATCCTTGTTTTCAGCAAAATATTTTTTTACTGCTTTTTTGGCCAAAAATATAGAACCAAAACGCTGCCTGGATTCCTTGATCTTGTTGTCCATAAATTTATTCTTCAGCGGGGTATAAATGCCAATTACCTTATGCAACAATTGCGGTTCGGGCGATAGTGCTGCATACTCCCAGTTGTTGTAGTGCGCACTGACAATAACCACACTTTTACCTTGTTGAAAATAATTGTCCAGCAATTGAGGATTGGCAACTTTGAACCTTTTAATAGCTTCAGCTTCTGACATCTGGAACATCATTATGGATTCTACAATCAAATCGCAGAGGTGGCGGTAAAACAAGCGGGCAATGCGTTCGATTTCCATATCCGATTTGTCGGGAAAAGCATTTTTCAGATTGCTGAAAACAACTTTTTTGCGATAGCCTACTGCCCGGTAAACCAAAAAATAGGTCAGTGTGGAAATAAAATACAAAACCGGAGCCGGCAAAAAGGACAACGGCCTTATGAGCAGATAATATACAATGGGCATCATCCTGCAAAGATACTTTTTGAAATCAATTTGATAATTGAAGCCTGATTAAGAATCGATATTTTGAGCTATTTTTCCAGAAAGTAAAGATTTATATCTGAATTAATAGCCGCAACACACTTTATGTACAGCATCAAATTGGTATCTTTAAAAAATAAATAAAATCAAGTTATCAATGTCCATAAAACCCCTAAAGAAAATAGACCGCATCATGTGGGATGCCGATGATCCGGTAAATCCCAATTCCATATGTGGCATGATGACTTTTAAAAAACGGCTCAACCGCAAAAAGTCACTTGAGGTTATAGGAAACTGCTTAATGGACTATGAGCGCTTTACTTCCTGTATTGTTCTCAAGAAAAACCTGCCGCACTGGCGAAAAATCAAGGATTTTAAAATTGAAAATCACGTACAATTTATCCGCCTGAATAAAGGACAGGGTTATAAATTCCTGCAAAGGGAAGTAAGTGAGCTAATGAGCCGTGCGCTCGATACAGAAGCGCCATTGTGGGATGCCCGGATTTATGAATATCACCAGGGCGGTTCGGCTATTGTGTTTCGCTTGCACCACGCCATTGCCGATGGTGCGGCATTGATCAATGTGCTTTTTTCACTTACGGGAAGTTCTGCAAAAGCATCTCTTGAGCTGTCTCGGAGAAGAAAAAGATTTTCCTTTAACAACCTGCCTATTGTTAAGGATTTCCAAAAGTTTTTACACAATAGCGAAGCAGTGCTGAACGAAGCCAAAAACCTGTGGCAACATCCAGAAAACATAAGGGAAAGATTGATGCAATCCTATGAAGTGGCTAAAGATACTTCCAACATTTTAACAGAAGATGATGTAAGCGGCAGCTTTTACAAAGGTGCATTCAGTGAAAACAAACTTGCGGCCTGGTCCCAACCATTTGAGCTAACTGACATAAAAAACCTGGGCAAAAAATATGATGCATCGGTGAATGATGTATTGCTGGCACTAATGGCCGGGGCAGTGCGCAAGCACCTGCTAAAACACAAGCAAGCAGTAGAAAAAGGCATGCGCATTGTAATTCCCGTAAACCTGCGCAACAAAACGGATGACGTAAAACTGCACAATGAAATTGGTATGATTTCGCTGGAACTGCCCATTCACCTGAGCACATTCCTGAAAAGACTCCAATTTATCAATGAGAAGACTACCCTGCTGAAAAAATCACCGGAACCTTTTCTGTTGAGCAAGTTGATGGAAAATGCTGCCGACTATCTACCCAAAATAGCCAAAAATGCTTTCCTGAAATTTATCTCCACCAAAATATCTGCTTCAATTACCAATGTGCCGGGACCGCCAAAGCCGGTGTATTTTGCCGGACAAAAAATCGAGGATATCTACTGCTGGATTCCACATACAGCCGTTTTGGGCGCAGGACTCAGCCTGATCAGCTACAATGGAAAAGTTAGCTGCGGTATGGTCATAGACCAAAACATGGCCGATGATCCGGACTATTTAATCAAAGCTTTTGAAGGGGAATTGGATAGGGCTGTGAAGAGGTATTTGAAATGAATACCCCACTCTCGACCGTTTGCAATCTTGGTGCGGGCACGCATTCGCTATGCTTCAGGCTTTGCTGCAAAATGCGCGCCAGTGAAGAGTAGTCGAATTTGAACACTTTAACCCCTCGAAATCGAGGGGTTTAGAAAAGCTAGATTGAAACCTGCACTGTTTAAATGAAGAATTTCAAAGAACTTATATCAACAATTGAAACTGTTCATAGCCAGCTTCAGTACAATGCTGCTAGTGCTGTAAATCAGGCTTTGACCATCCGCAATTGGCTGATTGGTCATTACATAGTAGAATTTGAACAAAATGGAAAAGACAGATCGATCTATGGCAGTAAACTTTTAAAAGATTTAGCCAAAAAACTCTCAATCAAAGGGCTTACTGCTCCTGAACTATCTCGATGCCGTCAGTTTTACAGCACTTATCCGCAAATTTTTGGGACAGTGTCCCAAAAATTTGAAAACCTTCTTCCTACTTGCGTTTGAGCCGCAGGAGCAATTTTAACTTAGCGAACGAGTGCATATTCTAATCTAGTAAATAACATTTTACAATCCCTTAGTACTAGCCTAATGGTGCGGGCACGCATTCGCTACGCTATAGGCCTTGCTGCAAAATGCGCGCCAGTGGAGAATTGGAAAGGGCTGTGAAGAGGTATTTGAAATAAACACCCCTGGTGCGGGGCACGCATTCGCTATACGCAATGCCAAGGCTACAAATGCGCGCCAGTAGGGCTAATTATTCCCACCAAGCCACCAATATTTTAAACCATTAAGGAGTTGAGAAAATGAAGACATAGCAAGTTTTCAAAACTTAGCAGGTCTGTTGGGTTTGAAGGAACGGGCTGAAAGCTCGCACTAGCAGAGAGGTTTCTATTTGTTATGGTTTAATATGTTAATGTAACTTTCCAAAATCTCATCAACTTTTATTTTAATATTGTTAGGATTAGGACGGTTCTCTGTATTAGTTTCTTCTGGTTTATAGAAAAAACTCTCACCCAATTCTTTGTAATATTCTGATATATCTTTTGCTTGTGTTAATTCTAAATCCTTATTGATTTTATAATGCCACTCACTGAAGTCAAAACATTTTGAGTCTATAAGAATAAGGTAATTTTCTATTTCATTAAGTCTGTATTTTTCTTCGATATTGAAAAATTCATTAAGCTCTTCTTTAAACATTGTTATTTTATCCCACTGACTGCTAAGCTCTTTAATAATTTTTCTTAACTCTGGAATTGAAGAATTAACAAATCTTATGTCCGTTAATCCGTAGCCGTATGCTTTACTTTGCTCGTTAATCAGTAAACCCCACTCTCTCTTAAATTTCTTTAGAAGTTTTAGTGTATCTAGTTTGAGTTTCCATTTTTCAATGTATACCGCTTGTTCTTTCCATTTGAGATATGCTAAAACTGCGATAATTGCCATTACAACTGAAGCAATTGCAGAAATAAGATTCCAAAGATTTCCAAGATCGATTGTAAAGTTTATAAACCCCATGAAGTATATTCAAATTAATAAGATAAAGTGTATCTGATTTAGAAACTAAATCACCAAATAGAGATTTACACTTTATTTTTTTCAAAAATAAGAATAACGAATAAGGATTTAGGAAAGAATTTTAAAAACTACCCCAACAACCTACAAGCATCCTTTACAAAGTAAGTAGCAATTAAATCAGCTCCCGCCCTTTTCATGGCCAGTAGGCTTTCCATCATTACTTCCTCCTCTTTCAGCCATCCTTTTTCGGCTGCCGCTTTGATCATGGCGTATTCTCCGCTTACATTGTAGCAAGCCACCGGCACATTAAATTGCTGCTTTACATCACGAATAATATCAAGATAGGCCAGTGCGGGCTTCACCATTACAATATCCGCGCCTTGTTCAATATCCAGACGGGTTTCTTCCAATGCTTCCGCAGCATTTGCTGCATCCATTTGATAGGTCTTTTTATCGCCAAAGCCAGGAGCAGAATCCAGTGCATCCCGGAAAGGCCCGTAAAATGCCGAGGCATATTTGGCACTGTAGGAAAGAATTCCCGTATCGTGAAAAGCATTTTTCTCCAGCAAATTTCGAATTGCCCCTATTCTTCCATCCATCATATCGGAAGGTGCCACCATATCTACGCCAGCTCGCGCATGACTCAATGCTATTTGTGCCAGCACTTCTACACTGGCATCATTTAGTATTTGCCCATCTTCCACTATGCCATCGTGCCCATAGCTGGAATAAGGATCCAAGGCCACATCGCTCATTACGTAAAAATCGGGGAATTCCTTTTTGATAAAGCGAATGCTCTCTTGCATCAATCCTTTTTCATTCAGAGCTTCCGTGCCCTTATTGTCCTTCTTTTCATCGGGGACTTTTGCAAAAAGCAAAACACTCTGAACACCCAATTCTTGCAGTTCTTTCAGCTCTCCTCCCAATTCATCCAGGCTATAACGAAAATAGCCCGGCATGGAAGCAATTTCCTCTTTTTTGTCCTTGCCTTCCATTATAAAAATGGGCGCAATAAAATCCGAGGGATGCAAGCGGTTTTCCTGCACCATACTTCTAATGGCTGGGGATTTTCTCAGTCTGCGGTTTCTTTTTTGGGGATATGACATAGTTGTGGTTTACATTGCGAATTTAACGGAAATAATGGATTGCAAATCAAAAATCGTAAAATGCTTGCTGAGGACTCACAGGCGCATAGGCGCTGTAAACAGATAAGCTGCAAATTTGCGGCAGGTTAGAGGATTTATTTCCATCTTTTCCGGTACTGCTCTAACAACCAGTTTCTGTCTGCAAGTGGCTTCAGGTTTTGTATGTTTTCAAGAAGTTCAGGCGCAGTGTCTTTCTGACGATATTTCAGGAATTGGTTAATGACTGAAATGAAATTTTCATAAGCCTGCTTATTTGTATCAGAAACGGATTGGTTGCGTTTGATGAATACTCTGAAAGAGGTGATGAGGGAAAGTAAGGCATCTATCTCGTCTTTTTCAAAAAATATCTTCACCATCATTTTCTTTGTGTCAAAGGAGTAGTAAATATCAGAGAATTCAACCTTGTTGAGATAGCTCATTGCTTTATCAAAGTCATGCTGGTAATAATATAGTTCGGCAAGGTTATAATAGAGTGCATTATTTCGAAACTCTTCTGCTAAAAATGCATTGTATTTGTGAATGAATTTTTCAGACCATTCAAACTCATTCAAGCGGAGTGCAACGGCAACCATGTTCTTATATGTCCACGGAGAAAGTTGTTTGTCTTCAAGCAATAGTTCCGATTTAAGTGCCTCCTTATATATTTTGAAAATCTCTTTCCAAAATTCCTGCTCACCATTATTCACTTTCCTGATGCAGTAATTGATTGTATAGAAATACAACTCCTGAAGTTCATTTTTTGGAAAGGTATTGTCATTGTTCTTTATGAGCTTCTTAAGCTGGTGAAAATGTTTAGCTTCATCCGGGTTTTTGAGCATTTGGAGAATAAGCAGGTATGCCTTAATTCCCGGATGAGCAGACAGTTCCTGCCTTGAAACATAAGTTTCAATTTCCTCATCCATGTTCAGCTTGTAATCAGCAGCAAGAGACATTTTTCTATCGGTCATTTCACAGAAATATCTCAACTTGTTTGCGACAAGATATAAATCAAAATAATCTGCGGCTTTCTGCAGACGTACATCATATTTTCTGATTTTCTGTCTCAGAAAATTCATGTTGTCTGTTTCAGAAAGTAGATATTGCAAATAATAAAAATCAAGATTGCGATGGGGATAACTGTCAAGCTTCGCTTTTGTTTGGTCATAGATATAGTTGAAATGCTTGCTCAAGCCCCGATCCTTATAAGAATTAAGCAAATGAATATTTTTAAGAATCGGATTAGCAGCATATTGATTGTAGCTGATGTACTGCTCTACAGATTTCAACAGTAAACTTACCAAGTGATTGAAACGCTTTTCATCAAATGCCTTTTTGCCAAATAGCAACTTATAAACAGTTTCACGTTCAATTTTTTTTGAAGGAAAATCAGGGGCATGTTTTCGCAGATATTTGTACAGTGAAATAAGTTCTTTATTCCTGTTGAAGAAAGGCGATTCAATCCATTTGCCATATTCACGCAGCTCCATTGTGCTGAAAGTCTTCAATAACTGAATGAGTTTACTGTTTTGCATGCTTAAAATTAGTATTTTCAAAGGAAATGAGAAGGTCAGCGGATATCAAAAAAAATGATAAATCAGAATTGACATTTTAAGAAACATCACTTCTAAGGCATTGATTTTTAAATGCTTGAATTATATTTCATCATTATTGCAACAAATATTATGTTCCATTTTTTCTGATAAAACAGGTAAAATGTTCTTATGACATTGCCTTTCAATTATTAATTTTAGTACTGTATTTCATAAAAGCACAAAAACCATTGATGCAACGCCAGATTACTAATTTCGATAAATAACTGAAAATGAAAAAGCTGAACAAGTCATTGCCCTACCTTATGGTTATTCTTACAATAACCCTGTATGGCAAGTTTTCTTTTGCGCAGCCTATTGAAGTCTGGCCTGGTGATGCCAATAATGACGGCATTGTCAATCACCTGGATTTACTCAATGTAGGAAGAGGATTTGGCAAACAGGGATATGCGCGTGATTCGGCTTCCATTCTTTGGCAGCAGCAGTTTGTTTTTGGCTGGAATGATACCTTGCCCGATGGATTAAATTTGGGATATTCTGATTGTAGCGGCAACGGAATTGTTAACATTGAAGATTTTGCAGGAATAGAAAATAATTACGGCCTGGTCAACAGCAATTTCACCGGTTTGAATTACCTACAGGGCAGCTCCGGCAATCCACAACTTGAAATAAATACAAACGGCAGTACATGGCTCCAGGGCGATACCGTTTCTGTAACAATCATTCTCAATCAGAGCACTGATGATTCAATCTATGGTGTAGCTTTTACTTTTGATTATGATACCTCCCTGGTTAAACAATCAAGTGTAACTGCCATGCCTCATCCTCAGTTTGGAGGAGGTGGAAGGCAGCCGGTGCATGTACAAATGAATTATCCAGACAGCGGATACATTGAGTTTGCTGTTTCAAGAACCAATAACAAAAATGCGGGCGGAACCATAGCAGTCGGCATAATTTCATTTGTGATTGAGGACAATATCATCGGCAAATCTTTTTTAGATGTTGCAAATGCTCTAAATATTCAGAAAATAAAAATGCTTAATTATACAATGCAGGAAATTCCTGCGAGAGGAGACACGGCCAATACAAAGATATCAACTGTTGTACTTGAAAAACACCTCGCTTCCCAATTTAGTATCTATCCTATTCCTGCAAGCGACAGGTTGTTTATTGACAATCACGGCAAGCACAAAGTAGAGCAAATAGAATTGTTTGATATAAAAGGAATGACAATGACAAAATGGAGTGGTGAAACTGCTCAAATCATTATGTTGAATGTTTCCAGCCTGAAACCTGGAATTTATTTGATGAGAATAACAACTGATAAAGGCCTGTTGCAAAGGAAAATTTTAATAAAATAATGAGTGGTTTTTCTGATAAACAGTAAAAAGTGTATTTAAATAAGAAAAATGAATTGGTGAATTTCATCTTGTGATTGCAAAAAAATATTAGACATCCACCTATTAGAACTTAAACTGTAATTTAAAAAATTGTCAATTATGAAAACATTACAAATAATTACGCTTTTGACATTTGCTTTTTCTATCCATTCTGTAGCACAGAATCAGGTTTCTGAGTTTTCCAATGGAACGCAGTATGGATTTATTGAAAACAAAGGACAGATAATGGATCAGGGCAACAATTCCAATCCTGATGTAAAATATCTTTTCCCTGGAAATGGGGTGCAGGTACACCTCCGCCAGCAGGGGTTCAGCTATGAGGTGGTGAAGTATGAGGAAAAAGAAAGACGCTTTTCAGAAGCTACGGGCTGGGAAGATGGGCTGGAAGGAAACCTTCAAGGTTTCGAAAACCTTGAAGGTTTGGTAGAGAAACAGCCAAAGAAATACGATATCCATACCCAGCGAATTGATATAGAACTGGTAGGTAGCAACCCCAAGGCACAGCTTGTTGCCCTCAACCCCGCTCCCGACTATATCAACTACTACAACTCTATTACGCTTGAAGATGGGGCTACCCGTGTTCACCATTACGACAAAGTGCTTTACAAGGACATTTACCCAAATATTGACCTGGAATTCTCTGTGGCTGCCACAGATGAATTGACAAAAGGGGAGTTTGTGAAATACAATTTCATTGTGCACCCCGGAGGAGACTACAAAAATATAAAGCTAAGATATAAAGGTGCTGATGGGATTACGCTTGGTAATAGTAATTGTGATAACAAAAAGGGCATGGATGCTCTTGCCCTCACTACAGCTCATGGAAAACTACAAGAAAGCATTCCCTACAGTTACCAACTTATTGATGGTATTGAACAAGAAGTAAAAGTAAAATATGCACAGTTGGATCAAAATTTATTTGGCTTCGAACCAAACGCCAAGCTTACCCCAAACACATCACTTATTATTGACCCAATATTGAAATGGGGAACATATTATGGGGGAAGCGATGAGGATATAGGATCTTTAGTTACTACCGATGCGAATGACAATGTCTATTTGGCTGGTTATGCTTTATCCACTTCAAATATTGCTTCCGGTGGACATCAAAATACTTATTCAGGAAGCTCAGATGCATATCTCGTTAAATTCAACAGTAATGGAGTACGCCAATGGGCAACTTATTATGGAGGAAGTGAGGTAGAAGATGGCAATTCTGTTGCCACCGATGTGAATGGCAATGTCTATTTGGCGGGTTATACTTATTCAACTTCAAATATTGCATTCGGGGGGCATCAAGATACATTAGGGGATTACATCTCTCCCCCTAAACCTGATGCCTTTCTTGTGAAGTTCAACGGCAATGGAGTGCGTCAATGGGCAACTTATTATGGGGGGACTATGTCTGATAGGGGAGAGTCGGTTGCCACCGATGCGAACGGCAATGTTTATTTGGCGGGTTATACTAATTCCGCTTCAAATATTGCTTCCAGTGGGCATCAAGATACAATTGGGGGAAATTTTGTAGGAAACTCTGATGCCTTTCTTGTGAAATTCAACAGCAATGGAGTACGTCAATGGGCAACTTATTATGGCGGACCGGATGAAGATATAGGCTATTCCGTTGCAACTGATGCCAATGGCAATATTTATATGGCGGGTGAAACAGAATCCTACGACAGTATCGCATATAATGGCCACCAGAATCTATTTGCAGGAATAGGAAGTCCTGCTGCTTATAGCGATGCCTTTCTTGTAAAATTCAACAGCAACGGAGTTCGCCTGTGGGCTACATATTATGGCGAAAATGCTAATGAGTATGCCTCTTCGGTTGCCACTGATGCCAATGGTAATGTATACATAGCGGGACCCGCAGCCCCCCCCATTAATTATAGTATTGCCTATGGTGGGCATCAATATACTCATGGTGGAGGATCATATGATGGCTTTCTTGTAAAATTCAACAGCAGTGGAGTACGTCAATGGGCTACATATTATGGCGGTAGCAATTTAGATTTTGCCAGTTCAGTTGCTACCGACACTTATGGCAATATTTACCTAATGGGTAGCTCACGTTCTACTTCAGGTATCGCCTCAATTGGATACCAGAATTCATTTGGTGGAGGGAACTTTGATGCCTTTCTCGTAAAATTTAACAGCAATGGGATGCGCCAATGGGCTACCTATTATGGTGGTAGTGTTGAAGATAGGGGCAATACGGTTGCCCTTGATTTGGATGATAATATCTATTTGGCAGGTTATAGTTTATCCACTTCAAATATTGCTTACGGTGGTCATCAGGATACATTTGGTGGGGGTACCAATGATGCCTTTCTCGTAAAGTTTTGGGGAGACAAGAATTGCAATGCCACTTATACATACACCGACTCTTTAAATGTTTACACTTTTACAAACACTTCATCTGGCAACAACCCCCTTACTTACCTTTGGGATTTTGGAGATGGTACAAGTGATACAGTACAAAACCCAATTCATTCGTTTGCTCAATCTGGTATTTATAATGTGTGTCTTATTGCTTCGGATTCCCAGGGATGTATTGATACGCTATGTACTGCTATTACTGTAGCAAGTAACCATTTTTGCAATGCATCCTATACATATACTGACTCTGTGAATGTTTACACTTTTACAAACACATCATTGGGCAACAATCCCCTTACTTACTTTTGGGATTTTGGAGACGGCACAAGTGATACAGTACGAAACCCCACATATTCCTTTGCACAGCCCGGAACTTATAATGTTTGCCTTAGCGTTGCGGATTCCTTAGGATGTTCGGACACACTATGTACTGCTATTACAGTAGCAGGGATCGATTCCTGTAGTGCTTCTTTTACCTACACTGTCAACAACAATAATGTAACATTTAATAATACTTCCACCAATTACACCTCCTCTTTCTGGACTTTTGGAGATAACACTACATCCACCCAGCAAAATCCATCGCATACCTACGGTCAGAATGGTACTTATCAGGCATGTCTCACTATCATTGACACCAGCGGATGCACTGATAATATTTGTCATTCAATTCTGATAAGCACAGGTACTCAGTTAAATTATTGCTTGTCTGGAGAAATATCCAAAGGAGGAGCAAACAATCCTGCTTATCCAGCATCGGTATATCTTATTTATAATGACACAGCACTTGGAACGCTTACTCAAGTTCAAACAACTAATACCGGTTCTAACGGAAGCTACGAGTTTTGCAATGTGCCCGTGGGTAAATATTTGGTGAAAGCCGCTTTAGATCAGGGGGCAACCGATTACAACAATTATGTCCCTACCTATTATGGCAACTCATTATTCTGGAGTTATGCCATCCCGGTTTTATTGACCCAAAACCTTCAGCAAATTGATACCTGGCTGATTGGTGCAAATAATCCGGGCGGTCCGGGTTTCGTAGGCGGTTTTGTAAGTCAAGGCGCAAACAAGATGCAGGGACCGGGCGATCCAGTTGAAGATGTGCCTGTATTGCTTTTAGATATGTTTGATAACCCAGTACAATATACTTATTCTGATGCAGATGGAAAATTCACTTTTTCAAATGTAGCTTACGGGACATACAAAGTTTATGCTGAGGTATTAGGAAAACCCACTGATCCTGTCATCGTTACTGTCAGCGAAGAAAACAAGACTGTTGAGGATCTTGCCCTGATTATAGAGTCAACACAAGTAATCAGTAGTGTAAAATCATCTGGCACAAACATTAGCTCAATAAAGGTCTATCCAAATCCGGTTTATGATTTGGTTATGATAGATTTAACACTTGAAAGGTTTGAGAAATTGCATATGACAATCAGCGACATAACAGGAAAAACAATCATTGAGGATGCATTGGAAGGCAATGTCGGCTCTCAGATAATTCAATTCGATTTATCTCAATTTCCACAAGGAGTTTATTTGATGAGAATAACCAATGGAGATGATGCAAGGTCATTCAAGTTGGAGAAATTTTAATGATTGATTCAGGTAATTTCCCCACTCTTATGAAAATAAAAATGTCTGCCTGTTGTTGGTGCTTGATTGGGTTTATCACATATACTTAACAGATTGAATACCTCATTTTATTGCTGTGTTTAAAAAATAGTTTTATGCAATCTTGGAATTTCCCTTATGTAATTTTGGCTTTTTCTTTATGCAATATTGGAATTTCCTTATTTTAAAGCTAAAAAAAGCTGCTCCATGTCCCGCAAGTTTCAACTGTGGATATCCCTTTGAAGATTGTATCTTGTAATCACCTCCCTATGAAAATAAAAATAAGAAAAAATGTCTGTTTGTTGTTTGGGCTTGATTGGACTTGGTACAAGAAGGCTCTGCTCATTGCACCTACGGGGGAAAATTGGACTGGGTTAAAGCTGCTTAATTATTTTTTTAATCTCCTTTATACTGATAGAGTCTCTTTCTGATTTATCATAAATACAAAGCAAGTAAACTTTGGTTTCTTCTACATACACATAGGTGATTACTCTTGCTCCTCCTGATTTACCAGCACCTTTTGAAGAAATTCCAAGCCTTATTTTATAGCAATGATTTCCTAATTCTGTACCTGTGAATGGATCTGACTTCAATTGGTTTATTAGGTTTTGAAGTTCATGCTTCAAGGATGGAAATTTCTTAAGCAGTTTTTTGAATTGCTTTTTAAATTTATGTGCGGTTAATACACTATAATTCATCTAAAAAATCTTGAGCCGATTGCAATTGAATTTTCCCTTCTTTTTCGAGCTTAACTTCCTCAACAGCTTCGCTTAGGTCGTTTAAAAATTCATTTTTCGACTTATCAATTTTCACAAAATCCAATGTTTTTATGAATTCTAAAAAGGCAGGAAATTTTTTTTCGTCAATATGTATAGTTAGCTGTTTCATAAGATTTTTAAACGATTTTTTCTAAAAATAGTTTCCCCTTCAGGTGGGTCTGCCCGACTATAGTCATTCCCGTCCGAAAGCTCGCCTGAACGCAGAATTTTATGTTTTAAGTGCAAAGTCCACAAAAAGAATTTCATCCAAATAGGTTAATTCATTTACCAGCGAACTTTGCGTATATCTTAGTGTTTTTTGCGGTTTCACTTTTTCCTTGAGGAATTTAAGTTATACCCAATCTACGGGATTTTTCAATCTTTCTTCCAGTAAAAACTCGGGACTGCCCTGGGCTGGCTTATGCTGGTATTCCCAGCGCACCACGGGCGGCAGGCTCATCAAAATTGACTCAATCCGCCCATTGGTTTTCAGGCCAAACAATGTACCGCGATCGTGAATTAAATTAAACTCTACATAGCGTCCCCTGCGGATTTCCTGCCACTCCTTATTTGCATCGGTATAAGCAAAATCCTTATGCTTTTGCACCAAAGGCAAATAGGCGGGCAAAAAGGCATTTCCTGCCGCTTTTGAAAAATTAAAATAATGAGCCTTGTCCAATTTTTCATCTGCTCTCAGGTAATCGTAAAAAATGCCGCCCACGCCACGGGCCTCATTTCTATGCGCATTCCAGAAATATTTATCGCAATCTTTTTTGAACTGCGGGTAATAATTATCGTCTATTGTATCACAGGCCTTTTTCAGGGTTTTGTGAAAATGTATGGCATCTTCATTGACCAAATAATAAGGCGTTAAATCCGCACCACCACCAAACCAGGAATCGATTTCATTCCCTTTTTCATCATACAATTCAAAATAGCGGTAATTGGCATGTGTTGTAGGCACAAAAGGATTTACCGGGTGAATGACCAATGAAATACCACAGGCGAAAAATTTGCCTGCTTCTACCTTAAATGCTTTTTGCATGGCCTCCGGCAAATCACCATGCACAATGGATGTATTTACACCGCCTTTCTCAAAAACCTCTCCCCCGCTGATCACACGGGTTTTACCGCCCCCACCACCAGGTCGCTCCCAGCTGTCTTCCATAAATTTGGCTTTGGTGTCTTCGGCTTCCAGTCCGGCACATATTTCGTCCTGCAAAGCATGAATAAACCTGGTAAATTTTTCCCTGGTACCATTCATCAGACCTGGTAATTTTTTACACTATCGACAAATGCCTTTGCATTGTGAACAGGAACATCCGGCAATATGCCATGCCCGAGATTGGCAATATAATTTTGAGTGCCGAAATTATCAATCATCAACATACATTCCTTTTGTATGTCTTTGCTTTGTCCGAGCAATTTACTCGGGTCAAAATTGCCCTGCAAGGTAATATTATCGCCCACTTGTGCTCTTGCCCATTTCGGGTTGATTGTCCAATCCAGGCCGAGGCCATCTGTACCTGTAGCAGCCAGTTCTTTTAGTGCAAACCAGCAGCCTTTGGCAAAAACTATACTTGGCGCACCTTTTACGCCTTTTACTATTTGATCAATATAGGGCAGCGAATAAGTTTTGTAATCTTCAGGGCCGAGCAAACCACCCCAGGAATCAAAAATTTGCACAACAGCAACTCCTGCTTTGATTTGGGCGTTCAGAAAATCGATGCACACACCTGTAATGCTTTGCAATAGTTTTTTAGCAGCTGAAGGGTGCTGGTAACAAAAGGCTTTTGCCTTGCTGAAATCCTTTGAACCGTGCCCTTCTACCATATAGCAAAACAAAGTCCAGGGCGAGCCAACAAAGCCTATAAGCGGCACTTTTTTATCCAGTGTTTTTACAGTGAGTTTAATAGCGTCCATCACATAATGTAGCTTCTCTTCCACATCTGGTTTTGGCAAGGTCTGCGCCTGTGAAATACTGCTCACAGGATTGGGCAGAACAGGCCCTTTTCCACTTATCATCTGAACTTCCATTCCAAGTGCTTGTGGCACTACCAAAATATCAGAAAACAAAATTGCAGCATCTACTCCAATTTGATCAACCGGCATTACGGTGATTTCAGTAGCCAATTCCGGATTTTCAATTCGCTCAAAAAAAGAGTGTTTCTCTTTAAGTTTCATGTAATCAGGAAGGTAGCGCCCTGCCTGGCGCATCATCCAGACGGGTGGCCTTTGTAATTTTTCTCCTTTTAAAGCGCGTAGCATTAAGTCATTTGTGTACATGTTTTGGTTTTTCTAAATTATTGAATGTTGCCTATTTATATTTAATACTCAAACTTATTGAATTTTCAGTAGCATTTCTATTATTGATTCGGTATTGGGTTGTGCTGCCTGAATAATTTCTCCTGAATAATATTTCTTGATTTCTGAAGAAGTCGTATTGCCTACAGAAATTGCTTTTTTATCCTTTTCAATTTTATTATTTGCAAAATAAGCTTTTACTGCACTTGGACTATAGAAAACAATATGATTAAAGTGCTGCTCAATTTTCTTTTTCAGCAATTCTGTCTTGTAAACAACTTTCTCATCAAGCAATTTGCCATGCTTTTTTAATATTTCCGGCAATTCCTTTCTCCTGATATTTCCACAAAAATAACTAAGTTGTTGAATTTCAGCATATTCATTTATAATAAACTGTGCCAGACTCACTGAATTTTGCTCCGGGGGCTGAAGTACATTGAGCCCTTCTGCTTTTAATAATCCGGCTGTTTTATCCCCTACGGCAAATATTTTTTTCTGCGACAAATAATTAATCAATCCAGCAGAAATAATGGCGTTCACAGCATTTTTACTGGTAAATATAACAGCCTCAGTACTTTTATTTTCTTCAAAATATTTTTGCAATTCGGTTTTGTCAGAAAGAAATGTACAATTGATAAAAGGTACAATCAGCACTTTCCACACTGCATTTTCGAGTTGCCTGACCTGTGCTTTAGAAATTTCCCGGGTAAACAATATGACGGGTTTCTGTGCAGCCATGAAATTAGAGTTTTATGTGCCTCACGATTTCTACAGCACCTTCGGCTTTAGCCGCTTTATAAGCTTTTTCGGCCAGCAACTCAGGCTCATTTTTGCTTCCTTCTACATCAAGTTTCACAAATTCCTGTCCGTCAATAGAGTTGACTTGCACCTTAAGCTTCATCAAATCACCTGAAATTTCGGCATAAGCTCCAATAGGTGCAGTACATCCACCTTCCATCAGGTTGAGGAATTTGCGCTCTGCAGTAGCCTGTATGCGACTTTCTTTGTTGTCAATAGCACTGATTTTTTCCTTTGTTTCGGTATCTTTTTCCCGACAGGCAGCAACTACTATGCCCTGTGCGGGTGCTGAAAGCATCCAGTCGAGCATAATATAATGATCCGGGCGTATATTCAATCGCTTCAAACCAGCCCAGGCAAATACGGCCCCGAACCAGTTGTTGTCTTTTAATTTTTGGAGCCGGGTTTGAACATTTCCTCGCAGATTGTGCACCTGATCTTTTGGGAAGTGTTGCAGCCATTGGGCTTTGCGCCTCAAGCTTCCGGTGGCAATTTGATGTGTTTTTGATTCGTCAAGTGCAGCAGCTGATTTACAAACCAAAACATCGCGATGGTCTTCCCTTTCTAAATAGGCACCAATATGAATGCCAGGGGCGGGAAGTGTGGGAACATCCTTACAGGAATGTACTGCTATATCAATTTGATTGTCGAGCAGTGCATCGTCCAGGGCTTTGGTAAAAACACCTGTGCCCCCCAGTTGATGCAGGGCTTTATCCTGTACCTGGTCACCATAGGATTTGATAAAAACAAGCTCGGAATTTATGCCACTTGCTTTGAGTAAATTCTGTACTTTTTCAGCCTGCCAAATGGCGAGCAAGCTGTCTCTTGTGCCAATCCTTAAGCTTTTGCTTTTCATGATTGCAACTCTGTCTCCAGGTCAAAAATTTGCTGTATGGCCTGAACAGAGAGTGTTTCGTTTTTGTAATTCTTCTTCAGGTGAAGCACACACTGTTTGGTGATGTTGTTGATGATCCTGTCGCTTACTGCATCTAAGCGGACACTGTCCAGCTCTCCACTTCCGGCCAGCTCTTTTTGAATTTCCTGCTCCTTTATGTTTTTCAACTTGAGTTTCAGTGCCTGAATGGTAGGTGCAATGCTGCGCATATCCAACCATTCGCTGTAGGTTTCAATAAAAGTATCGATAATGGCTTTGGCCTTAGGAATACTGGCCTCACGTTCTGCCAACGATTCACTTTTGGTATCTTCCAGGTGGTCCATGTCAATTACTTCCACATTATTGATCTGATCAATATCGGGATGTACATTGCGCGGAACAGAAAGGTCGAGAATGATTTTTTTCTCTGTAATGCCGTCAAGGTGTTCGGGCAATATCACTGAAACAGGCGCCCCGGTTGCCACAACAATAATCCCTGCTTTGGCAATTTCCTTTTCAATTTCATCAAAATTGCCACATTGCAGACCATAAGTCTCGGCCAGTTCTTCAGCAGTGGATTGTGTGCGGTTAATAATTCGTATATGGTTGTGGTCTAAATGTTTGACCAGATTTTTGCAGGTCACTCTACCGATTTTACCGGTACCTATCAGCAGTACTTCATTGTTGTCGAGCTTGCTGTTGTGCTTCTTAATATGTTGAACAGCAGCATAAGCAGTAGAGGCTGCACCACTGGACAATTGTGTTTTTCTTTTCACTTTTTTGCTGCACTGTATCACCTGCTCTACCAGGCGGCTCAATTCAGTATTGATCAGCCCATTTTCCATTCCGGATTGATAAGCATTTTTAAGCTGTGATACGATCTGAAAATCACCGAGGATTTGGGAATCCAGGCCATTGGCCACTTCAAAAAGATGTCTGATGGCTGCTTCGCCTGATTTTTGATAAGAGTTTGCTTGCAGTTCTGAAAGTTCGCCTTTCCCAAAATGCAGAAAAACAGCAGCTAATTTTTCAAAACTATCAGTAAAAGCAAACACCTCTGAACGGTTGCAGGTAGAAAGCAGCAATAAGTTGTCAATGCCCTGTTCCTTTGCAAAAGCTTTAATTTCGTGTATAAGGCTTTCGTTCAGACTGTATTTTTCACGCACGGCAACGGGCGTATTCCAGTGGCTGATGCCCAGTACTTTGAAATCTTTAATGGAATATGTATTTTCAGCTTTCATCCTCATATCAAATAGTCCTGTCTTCTATCTTTTGCACTACAAATTTATTTCAGCTACTTATCATTTAAAAGCAGCAATTTAGAATCTGTCTAATTAGTGATTTTAACCCCATCTTGTTGAACAGATTTCAATTAGAAAAATGCACATACAAGTACTCTGCCTCTGCTTATTGTTTTTCGAAAAGCTTTTTTATCAGGCATTTCGGAGCAATCACCGTTTTCATAGACAGACTTTAAATAATCTGCTTTTTAAACAGGAGCGGGCCTCTAATAAGTCCGTGTTTCTGTTTTATGACAGAAATATTACAAAGTGAATTTTTGGAAAAATAAAGGGGAGGGTAATGCTTTGTTGTATTTTGAAAAGCTATTGCTTCACAAACCTGGAAAATCTTCTTTCTCCTCTTTCATTTTCTGCAATAATGAAATAAACCCCGGAAGAAAGCTGTGAAATGTTTACACTATTGTCTTTTGGAGTAGAGTTGCTCAACATCTGCCCTTGTGCATTGTAAATATGAATATTAAAATTCTCATTTACAGGAAGTTCAGAGGATAAGCGTATGCGGTTTTGTGCAGGGTTTGGATAGACCTTAAAAGCAACATGATTAAGCTCACTTATTCCAGTTGGAATAGAATCTTCAGGTGGCTCGGGCAATTCATAGGCCCACATGTCTTTTCTCAAATTTCCCTGTTTGTCTTGACCGGCTAGGAAATAAAGCGTATTGCCCAGCACAAAAGAACCCGGAGCCCAGCGCCCTGATCCCCGGTGTGGTGTAAGTTCTGTCCATTCGTCAGTTTCCGGATCAAATTCCCAAAACTCACCTTTGTCCATTCTTGAGTGCATGTCGCCATCACCACTCAAAACATAGCCCTTGTCTAAATGCCCGAACTCAGTACCAGCTACACGACCTTGACCTGGAAAAGTATCTGTAACTGTTGTTTCTCTCCAGGAACTGTCTCCGGGGAAATACCTGTACCAATCTTTAAATATGCCGTTGCCATGTCCAAATCCGGCATAAACGGAGTCTCCTACCGCAAAGTGATAAGGGTGGTGCCTTGCAGGACCGGGTAAAGATGGCAGTTGCCCCCAGCTGTCTGTTGTGATGTCATATACCCACCAATCTTTAAGATTTCCTCCTGAATTGTTACCCAACCCTACATATATCTTTCCTTTATGTGCAATAAATGCAGGATGATTTCGGGCGGCACAGGGACAAGAGCTCAATTCTGTCCAGATGCCTGATTGAGGGTCGTATTCCCACAGATCATTAAAAATGCTAAAATTATTTGACCCAAAACCAATATATCCTTTGCCCTGATGTGCATGTCCGTAAGCATAACTTCTTGCAGGACCGGGGAAATCAGATAAAACCTCCCAGCTATCATCAGATGCTGTGTACATAAAAAAATCTTTGGTTCCTCCTGGATTTGCATTTGTAGCCCCTGTCAATACATAGGCCGTATCTTCAAAAGCCCAGGTTACGGGGTGGTGTCTTCCAAAATTTCCAGGAAGGGAGTCTTTCTGAACCCATTGGAGGGAGTCTTTCTGAACCCATTGGTTTTGGGCAAAAATCAGGTTTGCAAATATCAAAAAAGAGCTTAGGGTGAATAGGGATTTCATAAAAAATCAGGCTTTCAGTGAAGTGGGAAATTAATTGGAAATCTAAGAATAGACAAATGAGCGGGGAAAATGTTTGGTTTTTTCTTGATTTTATAGAAAACCAAATGAAGAGTGATGGTTTTTAATTGCGGCATTGAGTAGTCAAAATGCATACTTCGGGTTTAATTTATCAACCCAAAAAAATGGGCAATCCAATAAGAGGAATAAAAATCCTTGTCATTGCTAAAAGTTCCTGTCCCCCCACCCTGCTGTGCTCCGCTGCCCGGGTCGGTTGCAATGGCATGTCCCATGTCTTCTACTTCATAATATATCAGCAGTGAATCGCCTTCCGTATTTTCATAAATATACTGACGTACATCAGGCCTTACGTAAACATCTTCACCAGGAAGATCACTGATTCCCAGGACATTGGTCCATTGCTCTACTAATCCCCTTGCATTTTTAATGTCCACTACATTATCATCCTGTCCGTGAAAAATGAGCAATTTAGGATAAGTACCCGTATAGGCTATGTTTTGACTACGCACCAAATCTCCCCATTCCTGGGCTGTTTTATTAACATTGCCCGCCAAAGCAGCTGCTGATTCAGCAATTTTTTCCGCGGCTTTATAAGGCCCTCCAGAAAGTACAGCTCCTCCATCAAACATTTCAGGATAACAGCTTATCATTACACTGCTCATCGCTCCGCCTGCTGAAACTCCCGTTACGAAGGTTCGATTGGAATGCAGGTTTTTATCCTTTTGCAATTGCACAATCATATTGCGAATGGATTTGGCTTCACCTTTACCTCTTTCCTGATCTTTTTCCAAAAACCAGTTGAAACAGCTGGTCGTATTATTGATGGTTTTCTGCTCAGGATAAAGCACATAAAAACCATGACTATCAGCCAGTTTATTCCATTCTGTTAGTTCAGCAATATCCGCTGCATTCTGTGAACAACCATGCAAAACCACCAATAGCGGCATTCCTGTAAGATGGTTTTCTGGTTCGTAGTAGTACATTTCCAAATTACCGGGATTGTCACCAAAATCGCTTTTGCTATGAAGGCCAATGTTATCGTATTTCTCCTTTTTACAGGCAAAAAAGGAAGCTATAATGAATAGACTTCCCAATAAAATATAGCGGTACATACATTTAAATTTTATTTTATAAAGTTAGAAGTGTGGCAATGGGGTAAACACGCATTCACTAAGCAAATGCTAAGCTGCAAATGCACGCTAGTGTAGATAGTCCACTCTTTCACTAATCAACCAGTCAACTATAATCACTTATACCGAATGGCATCAACCGGTTTCATTCGCGCTGCACTCAATGCTGGTATAAACCCTGCTACCACTCCTATTCCAACAGAGAACAACATCCCCCTTAAAATATTTTTCATCGAAAGATCAAAAGCGAATTGCATGCCTTTGTATTTCAAGACAAGGTATTCGAGCAGAAATGACTCAATATAAACCAGCAATAAACCCAACATCCCGCCAAGCAGGCAAAGCACAATTGCCTCAACCAAAAATTCAATAAGGATATAAATTTTCTTTGCCCCCAGTGCTTTTTTGATGCCTATAATTCCTGTTCTTTCCCTTACACTTACAAACATAATATTGGCCACTCCAAATCCGCCCACCAGGATGGCAAACAGCCCAATAACTGCTCCTGCAATATTGATCACACCAAAAACCATATTCAACGCACCGGAAATAATACTGAGCTTGTTCATAGCAAAATTGTCTTCTTCTTTGGGCTTGAGTTTTCTGTAGCTGCGCAATAATCCTCGCGCTTCATCCTGCATCATCATCAGGCTGTGTTCTGGTTTGGATTTTATTGCTATAAATGGATCGACAGAACCAGAACGGGTATTCACAAGTGTTTTTAAATAATTATAAGGCACAAAAATGCGATCATCAGAGCTGAAACCTACAATATCCTCCCCTTCTTTTTTCAATACACCTATCACTTCTATATCGCGGTTCATAAGGCGAATCTTTTTGCCAATTACAAATTCAGGATTTGGAAAAAGTAATTCTGCCAATTGATGGCCAATAATAGCTACGGCCTGTCCGCGCTGCATTTCAGAATAGGAAAAATACCGTCCCTGCTCAAACTCAAAATCGCGAATGAGTTTATAATCGAATGTAGCTCCTGTAACAGGCGTATTTTCAGTGCTTTCATTGCGGTATTTTATGGTTTTGCTGCCGAGCATCATCATTATAGATACACCTTCGGCTGTTTGCATGTTTTCCTTTAGAAATTGGAATTCATTGTATGTGGCACTTGGCCGCCTGTAAAATTTCCACCAGCTCATCCGCGAATCGTCTGTCCAGGGAAATTTTTGGATATACACCACATCGTTGCCCAGTTTTTGAAAACTGTTTCTTACATTTTTCTCCAAAGAATCTACTGACGTGTAAACTGAAATGATACAAAAAATACCAATACTTATTCCCAACAGAGAGAGAAAGGCTCTGAGCCTGTTATTTGCGATCTCCTGAAAGGCGATCAGGATGCTTTCACGTGTGAGTTTTAAAAATATGCGCATGAATCTAAACAAAGGTAATTCAATTTGAGGTTTATGCCCGAATTATTCTTATTTTTGCAGGCTCAAATAATCCAATAGATTTATGAAGCTGTCACAGTTTGATTATGAATTACCTAAAGAATTATTAGCAGAATACCCCTCTGATAACCGGGACGAAAGCCGCTTAATGGTTGTAGACCGTGCCAAAGGGACGATAGAGCACAAAGTATTTAAAGATGTCATCAATTATTTTGATGAAGATGATGTACTTGTTTTTAACAATACCAAAGTATTTCCCGCCCGACTTTACGGAAGAAAAGAAAAAACCGGAGCTAAAATCGAAGTATTTCTGCTTCGCGAACTGAATGCCGAATTGAAATTGTGGGATGTACTGGTAGATCCTGCCAGAAAAATCCGTGTGGGCAATAAATTGTATTTCGGTGAAAACGATATTTTAGTTGCTGAAGTAGTGGACAATACCACTTCAAGAGGCCGTACCATTCGTTTTCTTTACGATGGTGAATTGAGTGAATTCAAAAGAATTTTATTCAGCCTGGGTTCTACGCCTTTGCCAAAATATATCAAGCGCGAGCCTGAAGAACTGGACATTGAGCGCTATCAAACCATCTATGCCAAAGAAGAAGGTGCTGTGGCTGCCCCTACTGCCGGCTTGCATTTCAGTCCTGAACTGATGAAGCGCATGGAAATCAAAGGTATTGATTTAACAGAACTCACACTGCATATTGGCCTGGGCACTTTCAGGAATATTGATGTGGAAGACCTTTCCAAGCACAAAATGGATGCTGAGTTTTTCAGAATTACTGAAGAATCTGCAAATGCAGTAAATAAAGCTAAGCTGAAAAACAAAAGAGTTTGTGCCGTAGGAACTACAAGTATGCGCTCTATGGAATCTGCGGTTTCAGCTGAAAACCTGTTAAAAACCACAGAAGGCTGGACAAACCTGTTTATTCATCCGCCCTATGATTTCCATATAGCCAATTCAATGATCACAAATTTTCATATTCCACGCTCGAGCCTGATGATCATGGTAGCTGCTTTTGGTGGTTATGATCTTATTTTGGAAGCGTACAAAATTGCAATTAAAGAGAAATACAAATTTTACAGCTATGGCGATGCCATGCTGATCATCTAAAACAAAACTGTGGTGGTTAAAAAACCGGTAAGTGGATAGATTCTGCTTACCGGTTTTTTATTGTTGTTGTGATCCAAGCTTTCTGACTCATAAACTACAAAGAACTTATACTATCCGGGATTCATCATTTTACCGATAAAGAGTAGAGCATTGGTTTCCTTTTCATGGATGAGATAAACAAAAGGCCGATCAAGGCTGAAAGTAGGCGGCAGTGAGGTGACAACGACACCCACCGAAGTAGCTGCAGCAGCTTCAGTACCTTCTTCATCGAGTTTGATATATGTTTTGTGCGCAACCTGGTCTATTGACAGGCGCAGGTTCTCAGCCATTTTCGAAAAATCAGCATTGTCAGAAAAAGCAATTTCCATCCCCATGGCGCTAAGCACATTTTTCAACTTGATCTCATATTCAAGTTCAAATTTTGGCATTTTCAAATGCATCCCGTGATTGGTATCTGCCTGACTGATCCATTGCAACATATCGCCAGAATTGAGCGAAGCAATGAAATTATCCAGATCGGCTGTAGATGGTGGCAGTATTGCCGTGAAATTGTACTGACCATTGCCATAGGGCAAATTAATCAGCTCCATTGAGCCATTGGAATAATATTCAAAAGGTATATCCGGGCTGTTCATCATATCAACCTGCACATTGCTGCCATTGAGCAATTGAAAGTTGCCGGGCGATGTATTGTTCGGGTCGAATTTGTATTTCCAGTCGGCCAGAAAATACACGGCATTCACCAGAAACATCAGATGATCATTGCGCACTTCATCCAATAATTCCTTGGTCTTGCCATTGGTGGCATCGCTTACCCACTGGTTGATCTCATCTTTGCTTGCGGGGTCGGAAAAATCCAGGGCAGCTACTTCTGCATTAAAATAGTAGCGATTGGTATCAATAAAAGTCTGCAGAATATCAAACTGCTCATTTGACCAAATGGAATTTGCTATTTGCACGGTCACCTGTGGGTCAATTGCAGGCAAATCATTCAACAAAGCACGGTAAGTCAAATTGATATTCTGTTGTGAAATATTTGAAAAATCCAAAGTAGTCCGCATATCATTGGCGGTAGCTCCGCTTGCTCCATTCAATGTCATGCCCAGCGCCATACTCACGCTCACTGGTGAAACGAATACATTCTCAGCTTTGTCTTCCTGCTTGTGGATTTCCTTGAACAAGCGCATACCAAATTCATTGCTGCCATTCAAGAGCATTTTCATGGCTTCAGCAGGCGGGTATTTTATTTGATCAATTTCTTTTTCATTGTCACGCTGCACTTCCGGATTTTCCTTTTTGCAAGAGGGGAAAGCAAAAAACAAGCAAAATAAAAATATTATAACACGCATAAAGCTCTCATTTTTAGGTTTACAAGTACCTGAATTTACAAAATAAAATTGGCCAAATTATAATTTTATTTCAGTTCATTTGCCGAAATACTGTAATCCCAAATCAGTTTGCCACGATTGTCAAAAGTTTCTATCAAACATTTACGATCATCAGCAGGGCCACTGATATTGATGATTCCGAAATTTTGTTGCTGAACCAAAGTGCCTTCCACGCGCACAGGATTAATGTATTCATTGCTTCGCTTGAGTTTACTGCGAAATGTAGTAATAGCAGAACAAGTGTATTCATAGTAAGAATAGGCTGCAATATCCTCTACTTTAAACAAACTGCTGTGATGTCGGTCACCACTCAACCAGATAATACCGCTAATTTTCTCTTTATTGATAAAATCAAGGAGTTGCTCCCTTTCCTGAGTGTATTTGCAAAAACATTCCTCTTTCGTGATTTCATTAAAAACCTGGCTGCCGGCCATAATAAATTTGAAAGTAGCCTGCGAATTTTTGAGCTTTTGCATCAACCAGTTCATTTGACCTTCTCCAAGCATGGCTCCGGTATCTGATTCTTCTGTTCTGTAAAAGCGATTGTCCAACATAAAGAAATCACAATCCTGGTAGCTGAAATCAAAAAAGCAACCCGGCACGCTATCCAGTCCGTATGCGGGATTGTTCCAGTAAAATTTCCACATTTCAAGTGCAGCGTCTTTTTGAGGAAAATGCATGTCTGAATTATTGGGGCCATAATCATGATCATCCCATGCAGCGTATTGCGGTCGCGACATCAGGAATTTATTAAGCTTTTCATTTTTCCTTTTAAAAACATGCCTGCGCATCATACCATCAAATGATTTGAAATGCTTTTTGAAATAATAGAGGTAATCTCCCATCCAAAGCATGAAATCTGTCTCTTTTTCAATCATATTAGGGTAAATGCGCTCTTCTATACCGGGATGCATCCATTTTAAGGTTTTTGGAGGCGTATAAGCACAAGATCCGAGCATAAAACTGAAATCTTTGTTTCCGGGCAGAGGTGCGGTTTTGAGTTCGCTTTTAAGCTGACGCACCTTTTTTGCATTGAGCCGCACTTCAATTTTATAAGTATAATTTGCTTTTAAGCCTTCAAATATGAATTTAACAGGCGTGTGATTTTTATAAGTTGGAAAATCAGCTGTTTTAATGATTTTTGATTGTCTTGTATTTTCCAGAGGATCAATTAAATCTACCCTTAGTGAATCTGTATGCTCAAGCAGAAAACCAAAACTGAGCATCTGGTGGGTAAAATGATAAGGTATTGGTCCTGAAACTATCCTGGCTGAATGAAGCAAGGATATATTGGCAAGCAGGCAAAAGCACAGTAGATAAAATGTTTTCATTAACTTTTAAGTATTCTATACTTTACTCGATAATCGAGATTTAAACCTGCCCGACTAAGCAGGCGGGTGCTCCGAGGCTTGCCTCGTAATCAAAAGTATTTTTTTTCAAATAAATGCCTCGTGGGCTTGCCCCGAGGTTGTTTCCTATTTAAAGGAAATTTTTCAAATCAAATCTAAATATCCCGGGTGAGGCTTTTAACAAATTCAAACTCACTCAAAAACTCTTTCGCTCCAACTCTAACTACCGTATAAACCGGAATTGCGACAATCATTGCCAATATCCCCCCAACGCTCGCAGCACAAAGCACTACAAGAAACACTTCCAGAGGATGCGCCTTAACACTGGTAGAAAATATAAAGGGCTGTAAAATAAAATTATCGATCAATTGAGCCGAGGCGAAAACAGCCATAATTTTAAGACCAAGCGGGAGCAATTCCACTACAATATCGAGGTGGAGACTTGTTACAAGCCCAAGTAAGAGACCTACAGTAGCGCCTATAAAAGGACCAATATATGGAATTATATTAAAAAGTGCTGCAAATACACCAATTAGAATGGCATTTTTTAAACCAACAAAATGCAGCATAACACTCAGGTAAACAGCAATAATACTAAGCTGCAATAAAATCCCAAGCAAATAGCGCTTTAATAAGCCCTTCACATTGTAATATACCTTTCTTACTTTTTCCTCATGCTCATCAGAAAGCAAAACCCTTAATGATCCTGATAGGATTTCAGGGTCGCGCAAAAAGAAAAAGAGTATAAATAAAATGGAAAAATAGGCGATGAATAAATTTCCTAAAACAGAGAAAAACGAATTAGCTATTGATGTAATGTTTCCGAAATTAACCAACTCATTAAGGCGGTTCTGAAAATACTTATAAAGGGATATTTTCTCATCTCCCAAAAACCCATAACTGTTCAATACATTTTCTATTTTATTAATTGGTTCTTTGAAATTCTCTGCCACTTCCTTAACATCAATTTTGGAAATGGCTTCTACCTCTGAATTTACAATTGGTATAAAAATACTTACTGCTGCAGCAGTAATTATTCCCAAAATCAGCATTGCTAACAAAGCGGCAATACTTCGGGGCATTTGTCTGTTTTTAACCTTCAACTTAAGGAAAAAATTCACGAATGGACGGCCTAAAACAGAAAGTACAGCAGCTGTCAAAATGTACAAAACTATACTTTGAAAAT